>JAANWY010000333.1 GCA_018263655.1 Anaerolineales bacterium
TGTGCTTCTTGTGCGGCCAGCACGCTTCGATACGCTCGCTACCCTTCGACAGGCTCAGGACGTCGCTCAGCATGCTGGCCGCCATAATTAGAATTGCTGACCCGAGCCCCTTTGACCCCAACCCCCAAGTGTGCCACAATTACCAGCATGCATCACTTCCCCGATCTTCCAGACCCTATCGGGCGGGAAGACGACTTGCGCCACGTTGTTAACTGCATCGCTGACGCCAAGTGTTGCTCCATCGTCGGCGTCAGCAATATGGGCAAATCGGCCCTCATGCGGGCGCTCAGCCTGCCGGCCGTCAAGCAGGCTGCCCTCGCCGAAGCCGCCGACGAGCATCTCTGGGTCTACGTCGACTGCAACCGCGCTCTTGATCGTAGCGAACAAGGCTTCTACGAACTTCTCCTGCGCTCCATCCGCGACAAAGTCGTCTCTCGGGGCGATATGCCGGCCCTCCTCACCCAGCTCAACGACGTCTACGAAACCCTCATACACCCCCCGACGCCCTTCCACGTTGCCCTTGGCTTCAACCGCGCCATCGAGGAGGCCGTCTTCGAAGCTGGCTTCGACCGCCTCGTCCTCTGCATTGACGAATTCGACTCCCTCATGGCGAACTTGGCTGGCCCCGTCTTCTTGCGTCTTCGCGCCCTCAAAGACCGTTTCGAGAGCGGCGTTTGCTATGTCACCGCCACCGATCGCGCACTGTGGGAAATTCGCAACGATCGCGACACTGCTGAATTCATCGAACTGTTCACGCACTACACTCGCTATCTCCCGCCGTTGGGGGAGGCCGGCATCCGCCGCGTCATTGCCGACTACGCGGTCCGCGAAGGCGTGGCTTTCAGCGAGAGCGACATAGAATTCATCCGCACGCTGGCTGATGGGCACCCTGGGCTTGCCCGCGCCGTCTGCAGCGCCCTGGGCCACGTCACTGGCCCGGAGATTCGCACCGAACTCGAAGATCAACAGATCCATCGCCTGGTGAAGGAACGCCTGGCCAGTGACCTCATCGTGCACAGCGAGTGTAGCCAGTTATGGGACGACCTGTCCGAGGATGAGCAGGAGACCTTGATCGATCTGGTCACGGCTAGAGGTGAAGTCCCGCCGGCCGAGTGGCGCTCCTTGCGACGCAAACACCTGGTGCGTTACCAGGAAGGCGGCTCCATCATTTTCTGTCCTCTGTTCACCGACTTCGTCCGCCGCAAGCGCCTGCAGCATTTACCGGGCCGTGGCGTCCGTGTCGACACGGGCGCCGGCCACGTCTACGTTGACGGCCAGCAGATCGAGCCGCTGACGGATTTGGAGTATCGCTTGCTGTTGTTGCTATACAGCCGCCTCGACGAAGTCGTCGACAAATACGAAATCGTCGAAGGTGTGTGGGGTACGGACTACATCGACGAAGTCGACGACAGCCGCATTGAACGCCTAGTCAGCCGGCTGCGCTCCAAAGTGGAACCCGATCCGGGCGATCCCCGCTACATCCAAACGGTGCGCGGGCGCGGGTATCGGTTGATGGGTGAGTGAGAGAGAACACGACAGCAGATTCGGGGTCGAGGGGAATGTGCACCATTGCGTGTTGTTGCGATTTCTGCTATACTGCCTGAGTAGCTACCTGCCTTATTCGTGATTGGGATCGTCTTGGACCAAGTTGTCATTCAATCAAGACCCTTTTTTGACCTATCTCTGATATACTTTATCTCTGCTGTACGAATACGAAGACTGAGTAGGTGTACGTCGCGTTTCGTTCTGAGGGGATTGCCGCACGCCCGTTGCCGGCCCCGATCTGGCGATAGGCCAGACAAGTTAGATCTACTGAGGCTTTGAGATCAAGAGAGTTTTGGAGTGTTTGATGAGTTTAGCTTCGCCAGGTACTGGGCGCTGGCGGCGAGGGAAGACACCTGAACTTGTGGTCGTCCTCGTCATCGCGTTAGTGTGTCTTGCGCTGATGGCCTGCAGTGGAGATCAGGAGTCGCCGACCCCACCACCGGCCACCACGACGCCGGCAGAGGGGTCGTCTGGTCCGTCAGCCCAAGCGCAGCCGACGACGGCCTCGCCGGCCAACATCCTTGGGCCAGCTCCAGTCACGGATACGACTTATCTCCACGCGCCATTTGCCGAGGAGCAGTGCGGTACCTGTCACGACCTGCAGAACCAACAGAACCCTCGGGCGTTGTGGGCTGCGTCCGTCGTGGAGACCTGCCGGCTGTGTCACTGGCAAACAATTGATGGGCCACAACCTTCCCACCTTCACGATCCCTTCCCGCAGGGGGAGTGCTTGGCCTGCCACAATCCCCACGCCTCGGGGCAGGTGCATCTCCTCAAGAAGCCGCAAGAACAACTGTGTCGTGACTGTCACGGTCCTACAGAGAAGCAGATCCACCCCTCCGTTGCCGAAGAGGAATGCTCACTGTGTCACGCCGGCCACGGCAGCGAGCAGCAGGCCATCCTGCGCAAGCCGCAGGCGGCACTCTGCGCCCGCTGCCATGCCGACCACACGCGCGAAAACGTAGCCTTCCAGCCTCACACCGAGGCGGCGCAGGACTGTGCTTTGTGTCACGACCCGCACACAGGCGAGATGGTCAAGGAAATCGCGTCCGAGGGGTGCCGGCAGTGCCACGAAGAAGTGTTCACAGCGGAGGTGTCCGTCGCACACGCGCCAGTGCAAGGTGGCCTCTGTCTGTCGTGCCACGATTTCCATCAGAAACGGCAGTTCGCCCTATTGGCGAAGCCACAGCCCGATCTGTGCCGCGACTGCCACCCGGCGGGCGATCCCGTCGCCCAGACGCATCCGGACACGGCGCAGGGCGAGTGTTCGCTGTGTCACGCCGGCCACGGCGGCGAGCACGACGCGCTGCTTCGCCAGGCCGAAGCTGACCTGTGCGCCACGTGCCACCAGGCCAGCACGCACGGCAACGTCGATGCGTCGTTCCACTTCCAAGGTCAGTTCCAAGTCGAGTGCACCACGTGTCACAATCCTCATGGACCGGTTGGGAATCTGGCCCTGATCCGAGGTGAGGTCAACGACAACGAGATCACGTTCACAGCTCGCACTGGCCAAGATTCCTTCGATGAGATCGATGATGAGAACACCGACGACTTGTGCGCGACCTGCCACACGAACACGGCGCACAATCGCGTGCCGAGCAACCGGAGTGATGTTGAACATTTCGAGAATGGCACATGCACCAACTGCCATCCGCACAATTTGGATGATCGGGGGGAGACAGTTGATGGGTTCTTGTTAGACCGAGCTTTCTGCATCCAGTGTCACGGCATGCCACCACCGCCGGCCGCGGAAGGTTACGAACCGAACGAGGAAGAGCTGCCGCACCAAGTCCACGCCGGCCCCGATGGCTTGGGCTATGAGTGTCAGACGTGCCACGACACGGGCAACCGGCGCTACACTGGCCACAACACGACACCGGCCAGCTTCCAGGACGTCTGGTTCGACGAATCCAGTCCGGATGGGCGCTATGATGCTGATGAGCGAAGCTGTGGGGGTGTGTACTGTCACTCCAACGGTGTCACCGCGCGAGCGCTCCCGGGCGATCCGGTCTATGCGACGGCAGTGTGGACAGATCCAGAGAGCGCGGATTGCGGAACGTGCCACGGCGTGGATCAAGAAACGCTCACGACAGGCATCCACGACGAGCACTTGAGCTTCGCCAAGTGCGAGACGTGTCACACCGCGTACGGTGAACGGACGCACGTTAACCGGCAGGTGGACTTCGCCGATGGCGCGACACTGTCTGACACCGCGACGTGCAGCGAGTGTCACGGCGATCAGGCAACAGACCTGAAACAGCCGCTGCTGCCATCTGAGAATGGATCATAGATGTGCGCTTTGGTAGAGGTATATCGATGAAGAGATGGTTGATTGTTGGGGTGGGGCTACTGTTGCTCTGGCCGGCCAGTTTGGTCCAGGCAGCGCCACCGTTGCAAGAAGGAGCAGGCCGGGCGGAGCCGGACAACGAGTTCTGTCTACGGTGTCATAGCAATCCACAACTGACGACGCATTTTGCCAACGGTGATGTGCTGCCGTTGCACGTTGATGCGGACACCTACGAGTCCTCGGTGCATGGACGGGAAGACGTGCAATGTGTCGGCTGTCACGCCGACATCACCGGATTTCCCCATCCGCCTCTGGCAGCGTCGGATCGACGCGATTACCAGTTGGATCGCTACAGATCGTGTCAGGGATGCCACCCGAAACAGTACGAGCAGACGCTGGACAGCATGCACGCCCGGGCCTTGGCCGCCGGCAACGAGGAAGCGGCCATCTGTACCGATTGTCACGGCGCTCACGACGTGAGACCGCCGGATGCACCCCGCGAGCGCATCAGTTTTACCTGTGCGCAATGCCACGCGGCGATATTCGACGTTTACCGAAATAGCGTGCACGGAGCCGCCCTCCTCGAGGGTAATCCGGACGTGCCAACCTGTATCGACTGTCATGGCGTGCACAGCATCGCCGATCCGACCACGGTGCAAGCACGGTTGAGGTCCCCCCGCATCTGCGGCGATTGCCACGCTGATGCGGAGCTAATGGACAAGTATGGTATTTCGACGGACGTTTTCGACACTTATCTGGCGGACTTCCACGGCTCGACTGTCCAGATCATTGAGAAAGTTTCGCCGGATCAGGCAAGCAACAAGGCTGTCTGCTACGACTGTCACGGTGTTCACGATATCCGTCCGGCGGATGATCCTCAGTCACAGGTGATGAAAGGGAATCTGTTGAAAACTTGTCGGAAGTGCCACCCAGACGCGACGTCCGATTTTCCCAATGCTTGGATGTCACACTACCGGGCGAGTCCTGATCAGTACTCTTTGAAGTGGGCTGTGGACTGGTTCTATCGCCTGCTGATCCCTGGTCTCGTCGGTTTCTTCGTAGCCTTCGTTGCACTTGATGTCGGCCGGCGCACGCTGAATCGCTGGCGGAGAGGGGGCGAAGCATAATGTCCGAGAACACTTACCGCCGCTTCACTCTTGGCCAGCGGATCGAGCATACGCTGTTGATTATCTCTTTCACGCTTCTAGGTCTGACCGGCATTCCTCAGAAATATGCCGGCAGTGGGTGGGCCGAAACGCTCATCGCTTGGATGGGGGGCATTGAGCAAGTTCGCGCACTGCATCACGCCGCGGCTGTGATGCTGATCCTGGAGGCATGTTTTCACTTCATCGCTGTACTGTACCGTGTCTACGTGCAGGGCGCACGGTTCGCGGACATATTGCCGGCTCTGAAGGACATTCAAGATTTCTTGGCTGCCATTGCCTACAACCTGGGGCTCAGGCGCGAACGCCCACGGTATGGCCGATATAGTTTCGACGAGAAGATCGAGTACTGGGCAGTGGTTTGGGGTACCGCCGTCATGATCCTCACCGGCTTCATGCTGTGGAACCCCATCGCGACGGCAAAATGGCTGCCTGGCGAATTCATTCCGGCAGCCAAGGCGGCTCATGGTGGCGAGGCCTTACTGGCAGTCTTGTCAATCATCATCTGGCACATGTACCATGTGCACGTTAGGCACTTCAACCGGAGCATGTTCACTGGCAAGCTCACCCACGAAGAGATGGTCGAGGATCACCCGCTCGAGCTTGCGCGCATTGAGGCCGGCATGAAACGCGAAGTGCCCTCGGAGCTGGCGGATAGGCGCCGGCGCATTTTTGTTCCCGCAGCAGGTGCGCTGACGGTGGTCTTCCTCGTTACAGTGTACTGGTTTGTGAATCTGGAGGTCACGGCTATCACGACGGTCCCACCCCAGCCAACTCAGGTTGTGTTCCAGCGTGCCATACCACAAGCCACACCGACAGCGTCACAGGTTGCAGTGGTGAATATTCCCCACAAGCTCAGTGATCACGAGAACTGTCTGCGTTGTCATGCTCAAGGAACCATCCGCCCCTTCCCCGAGGACCATACTGGATATGGCAACGAACTGTGTTTGAACTGCCACGTGCCGATGCCTGGCGCGGAACAGAGGGTGGCGCCTGGCGGGCAAGTTCCAAGTTTCGCAACTGACATCGACCCCGCTCTGGAAGAGAATTGCGTCGTGTGCCATGGCGTCGCTGGGGGGTTGAACTTGTCAGGTTATAGTTGGCTCAGGGCGGGCGGAGACGCTGGGGCAGTGGTCGCACCTGGCCAGCCAGAACGCAGCTTGATCATCCAAGTGCTGGAGTCAGGGCATTTTGCAGAACTGCCGGCTGAAGCCGAGACGGCTTTGCGCGAGTGGATTGCGGCTGGGGTGCCGAACAACTAAAAGTAACCTGATGAGCCCCTCCCGAGAGATCCCTGGTAGACATTGAAGAGGTAGAGCAATCATGTTTCAACCTATACGTGAGTGGTGGGCGCTAACCAAGCGATACAAGCGGTCAGTCCTGTTCGGGTCTGGCATACTTCTTATCTTAGCCATGCTCGCATTTACGCTGGGCGTCGGTGCCTGGGAATACACGAACAGCGTCGCGTTCTGTGGCACCACGTGCCACACGATGCCGCCCGAATTCGTGGCATACCAAGAATCGCCGCACGCCCGCGTGCCGTGTGTCGATTGCCACCTGGGGCGTGAGAGTGCCTTCAACGCCATCCCACGTAAGGCGCGCGAGATGAGCCACGTCGTCAAGTTCTTCAGCGCCGACTATCACACCCCCATCTATGTCAGGAACTTGCGGCCGGCGCGGGAGACGTGTGAGGAATGCCACTTCCCAGAGAAGTTCTCCAGCGATACTTTCCGCGAGATCACGCACTATGCGTTGGACGAGGAGAACACGCCCGAGCGGACATACCTGGTATTGAAGACAGGTGGACAGGTACGGCCTGGTCTGAGCCGAGGCATTCACTGGCACATTGCCAATCAGGTGTGGTTCCTGGCTGAGGACGAGCTGAATCAGGACATCGTGTACGTCAAAGAGGTCCTCGATGACGGTACGACGCGGGAGTATTACGACGTCGAGGCCGGCATCGACGCCGACTACGTGGCCGAGCGTCAGGCTGAACTGGAGCTCATGGACTGTATCGACTGCCACAACCGGACCTCGCACGAGTTCCCATCACCTGAGAAAGCGATAGATGAGGCCTTGGATAAGGACCAGATTGATGCTGATATCCCGTTTATCAAAACTTGGGGCATCGACGTACTGCGGGAGCAGTTCCGAAGCCACGAGGAAGCGGCCGAAAAGATAGAGAAACTGGCGGGTTGGTACGAACGTAACTATCCTGAGTTCTACGCTGAAAACCAAAGCGGTGTTCAGGACACGGTTGCTTACCTCAAGGATGTCTATCTACATACTGTGTTTCCGGACATGGATATTGGCTGGGCTACACACCCCAACAACCTTGGCCACAAGGAATTCCCGGGCTGCTTTCGCTGTCATGATGGCAAGCACGTCACTCAGGAGGGTGAGGCCATCCGTCTGGAGTGCAATATCTGCCACACAATTCCCGAAGTTACAGGACCGGGCCAGCCGGCGCCCATCATCAACGTGTCCCGCGTGGCCGACGAAATCGGTGTACAGGAGCCGGCGTCGCACCGCAGCACCAACTGGCTCTTCATCCACCGCGAGGAGCGCGTGGCGCAGGATGCCGAGTGTGCCGGCTGCCACAACACTGCCGATGCCGGCCAGGCCACGAATGTCAGTTTCTGTTCGAACAGCGCTTGCCATGGTATCAAGTGGGAGTACGCCGGCCTCGATGCGCCAGGCCTACGCCAGGTGATCGCCGAACAAGAGCAACTCTCCACACCAGACCCTGGCCCGACGCCACGGCCGGAGACTGCGACGGAGCCTCAAGCGCCTGCGTCCGTTGCGGAATTGGAGAAATCTCGCGGGCCCAATATCCCACATCAGTTGTCCGCGGGTCGCAAAGCCTGTTTGAAGTGTCACGCTGTCGAGGGAGGACTCATTCCTGCCCCCGACAATCACACCCCGCACACGGAAGAAGAGTGCACTCAGTGTCACCGGCCGGCCTTTGAGACGCTCGAGGAGACGGCCCCGTAGCAGGCGATTACCAGGCGTGGACCTGACGACCCGCTCCCTCTTGGAGAGCGGGTCGTTCGGCATTTAGCAGCCAGTCAACCGGAATTCTAAGTTTGGCACGAATTTGGGTGCTGCCTGTCCGAGAATCATGCTGAGGCCCCTCCCGAGCTCGATGAGGGGTAGGCGATAGCCGTATCGAAGTGTGATTCTCGGGCGGGCAGCACGCTTCGATACGCCCGCTACTCAGCATGCTGCCCGCCATAATTAGAATTGCTGGCCAGTCAACCGGAAATTAGACCTTCTGGGCCGGCTTTGCTATAATCTGATCTATGCACACACGAATCAGCCGCATTGCCGACAAAGTCCTTGAAGCCATCGTCCTAGCGGCGGTGCTCGCCATCCCCCTCTTCTTCAACTCATACAGCGCCCGCGTGTTCGTCGGCGAGAAAGTTAGCCTGCTCCGAGCGTTGGCCGCACTTGCTGTGGTGGCCTGGGTGATTCGGCTCCTGGAAACGCGTAACTGGAAGCCTCGCTCAGCTTTGTCGTCCTGGCGAGAACAGCCCGTGATGCTGGCTGCGCTCGCAATAGGTCTGGCGACGGCGGTAGCCGGCCTCGTGTCCATCACCTCCCGCCTGAGCCTGTGGGGCTCCTATCAACGCGGTCAGGGAATCATTACCACGCTGTGTTACCTCACCCTCTTCGCGACGACGATTGGCGTCTTCGACAAACCAAATCGCCGGCGCCGGCTGGTGACGACGTTGTTGGTAGCCAGCGGGCCGGCTGCCCTGGTGGCCATCGTCCAGTTTGCCGGCCTCAATCCGGTCCCCCTGCGCAGCATCGATCCCTCACGGATGTTTGGAACACTGTCGAATCCGATTTTCCTGGGTGCGTACCTGACGCTGGTCTTGCCCTTGACACTGGCTCAGATTGCGCGCCTGGGGTTTGCGTCCGAATCCGTGCCGTGGCGCGGGATACTGGCCTACACCATGCTACTGCTACTCCAATTGACCGCCGTGGCCGTCTCTGGCAGTCGTGGGCCTTTGCTCGGCATCGTGGCCGGCGGGCTCCTGTTTGTGTTGCTGCTGGCGCTGAGCCGGCGCCGGGGCGTAGCCGTGGGCGTACTGCTCGCTGTTGTGCTTGGGCTCGCCTTCTTGGTCGGGCTGAATCTGCCGAATACACCGCTGACCCCGCTGCAAAACGTGCTCGTTCTGGGGCGCTTCGGGCAGATCGCGGAGTCGGGGTCCGCACGGGTGCGGGTATTGATCTGGCAAGGCGTGGCGGACCGCTTCGCCGGTGCGCGGGCGCGTTTGGCCTTCGGCTTTGGGCCGGAATCCACACACGCCGCACTGCTGTCGACATATCCGGCGGAACTGCGGCACTTAGAGCCCGAGCGTCTGCCGGATCGGGCGCACAACGTGTTCATGGAAGCGCTGGTGACCACCGGCGTGGTCGGGGCGGCGAGTGTGCTATTTCTGTTCGGGTCTGTGTTCTACACTGGCTTACGGGCCTTCGGGTGGGTCTCAGATACTCGGTCGCGTAACCAATGGCTGGCGCTGACGGTGGTCGGTGTGGCGCTGGGGGTGCTCCTTCCGCCACTGATGGCCGGCAGTTGGACCTTCTCCGGCTTGGGGGCCGGCGTCGGGTTGGCGGCTGGCTTGGGGGCCTATCTCCTCCGCCGCCTATGGCGGCCCGAGCCTGCTGCTGCCGGCACACTCACCGATCGCCAGATACTCGTCGCCGGGGTACTGGCAGCGTTGGCCGGGCACTTGATCGAGATCACCGTCGGGATTCGCGTGACGCCCACACAGACGGTCTTTTGGGTTCTGGCTGGTCTGTTGGTCGTCCTATCTGCGGCACGGGAAGAACGACCGGCGCAGACACCCACGCCGTCTTCGACCGCAGGGGACGGCGTCACGCTGGTTTGGGATTCTGAGGTGGCGGCGCTCGGACTTCTCGGCGGGCTGATGTTGTCGACGCTGGCCTTCGGCGTGTTTCTCTTGCCCGGCACCGGTGCACGTGCCTCTGCTGCCGGGCGCTGGATGGTGTTGATTGGAGCTTGGTTGCTGGCCGGCGCTGTGTGGCTTCGGGCGCCTGGCAGAGCGTCGCGACCCGGCACCGGGTGGATCTACCCGGCGATTTCGGCTGTGTGGGCGGGGTTCTTCATCGTGCTACGCAGTCTTCTGCCACTCTTGGGAAGGGATGCGCTGACGCTGCTGAACGTCTACTTCGTCTGGCTGCTGATCTCGTTGGCCGGCGTCGCGCTGCTGCTGCCGCGGCCGGCGAGCAGAGCTGAAACGACGCCGGCCTGGAAGGCCCTCGTTCACGCCGCTCTGGTTGCGGGCGCTCTGGGAATCGTCGCCTGGATCGCCGTCAAGCCGCTGTATGCCGACATCTACCTCAAAGCCGCTGATGCGCATGCTTCAGCCGGCCAGTGGCCCCAAGCGCTGGCCTTTTACCAGCAGGCCGCGAATGAGGAGCCAGAGGTTGATGTGTATCAGCAACACATGGGGGAGGCATACGCGACTGCTGCGCGCTTGGCCCAGGACCCAGATCAGCGAGACGCTCTGTTCCAGACCGGCGAGCGCGCGCTTCGGCGGGCGGTCGAGCTGAACCCAGCCGAGGGGACGCATTTGTTCAACCTGGCGCACCTGTACCTGCTGTGGGGGCAGACGACGGGCGATCGGGGTCGGCAGACGACGTTGTTCAGACAAGCAGCGTCGCTGTACGAGCGGGCAGCTTCGAAGATGCCCTCGGATACGCGAGTCCTCACAGAGTGGGGGCAAGTCTTTCAATTCCAAGGCGACGCCGACGCGGCTCTGGCGAAGTACCGCGAGGCGTTAGAACGGGACCCGGCGGACGCACAGGCGTATTTGCAGGCCGGGCTCCTTTACCATCAGCGTGGCAAGACAGAGCCGGCGCTGGAGATGTACCAGCAAGCCATCGAGGTGGACCCCGAGCGCGCGGACGCCTACCGCGCCATGGCCGATCTCTACCGGCAGTCGGGCCGGCTGATGGATGCCGTGACGGCCCAGGAGCGCGCCGCCCAGCTTCAGCCAACTGACTACGCAATTCACCAGAACCTGGCTCTGCTCTACCGCGACCTGGGTCAGATTGAGCAGGCAGTCGGCGAAGCTAAACTGGCGCTGAGCTACGCGCCGCCGGAGAAACAGGCAGCACTTCAGAGCTTCGTCCAATCGCTGCTGGCCTTGCAACCGACACCATAACGCTGCCCCGGGCGGCGCGTTGTCATATAGAAGACGTGACTACCATGACATTGTCACATTCCGCTCCCGCCTTAGCGCTATTGTCATGTAGAATAGGTTCGTAGTAGCGACTTCAGTCGCTGGTTACCCGTCACAAACGACTGAGGCGACTTCAGGAAGTCGCACCGTTACTACGAACTCCATAACGGGAATTGCTGACCGTGCCACACGCCGTGGCACGGTCTGTAAGCGAAGCAGGGGGCAACCCATGGAGCATCCCTTCGACAGGCCCTTCGACAGGCTCAGGACGTCGCTTCGATACGGTCTCCACTTCGTTTCGACCTACTCAGGATGCTAGTCCTGATACCTCCTGAACGGTTACGAACATTTGTCGGTAAGAAACCAGGTTTTTCTTCGCATTGGATCGTATTCTCGTCAATGGAAGTGACTGGAATGAGCATTTCTCCGTGCTGCCGGACGCAAAAACCTGGTTTCTGATCGAATTTAACATTGTCAAGCTACTCAGGCTCCCTTGCTCAAGATGGAGGTACATTCCATATGTGGAAACTAGGGCTCCGTCAAAACTCAACCGATAAGTCTGTAGTGGCGACTTCAGTCGCTTTGACAGCGCGAGAACGACTGAAGTCGTTACTACAAGTCAGTCGAATCACGCTTGGCAGAGCATTGCGCCTACCCCTCATCATTGGCTTCTGTGCAGCGCTGCTGATGATGAGCGGCGTCGGCGCCCACACACGCCAAACAGGTGCGGTTGTCGGTCTGCAACAGGCCACGGCGACGCCCACCGAAGGGCCGTGTGACCTCAGCGATCCTATCCAGCAAGGGTGGCAACTGTACATGAGCGATCGCCCGCTTGTCGTGGGCGACAGTCCGCCCGATGAGCCGCCGCCGCGCGAGGTATTCGAGACGCACACACGCCGCGTTCACGCAGTGTTTAGAACGCCCTGCGGCGAGGGCTGGAACGAAGTCGGCGAAGTCACCGTTAGTCTTCAAATCAGGAATGACCGGGGGGGGGGTCAGTTTGAGTCCGGGCCTCTGACCGTTCACCGAAACCGGTGGCGATCGGTGGAGTGGGCAGTGGACCGATCAATCCCCAGCGGTGGCAGCCCGTACGTGACGAAGCTCTTTTGGCTGGATAACTCGACAGGCAGCAGTGAGGCGGAGGTCTCCTGGGTCGTCGGTGTTTCGGTGCGGTTTGATCGCGATGCCTACACGGGCGAGGAAGACGTAGCGCAGCTCACTGTCACAGACTTCGGTGCTGAGCCGGACCAAGAAACGGTGATGGCGCAGTTACGGAGCGACACAGACCCCGATGGACTCGATGTCGTCCTGCACCGCTCTGGCG
>JAANWY010000334.1 GCA_018263655.1 Anaerolineales bacterium
GAAGTGGAGATCGTATCGAAGGGTGCGGCTCAAGCAACGCCTCGAGGCAAACCCGCACCCTTCGATACAGCTTTCGCTTCGCTACAGCTTACTCAGGATGCTGGTCAACGAATTAAGCATAATCGGCACCATTATTTACTTGCAGTTCCCTAAAGTGGTCAACATGCCCCTCGGGACACCATGAAGTAAAAAATAGGTAACCGTTCAGGAGGTATTAGGACTAGCATCCCGAGTAGCGCGAAACAACGTTGAGCGCGTATCGAGGGGTGCGGGTTTGCGACGATTCTTCGCGCAAGCCGCACCCCCTTCGATGAACTCGGGACGTCGCTTCGATACGACCTCGGCTTCGCCTCGGTCTACTCAGGCGGCGTCCTGAGCGGCGTCCTGAGCCTGTCGAAGGGCCTGTCGAAGGGATGCTCCATGGGTTACCCCCTGAACGCTTACAAAAATAGTTCTGGCTCGGTCTGTAAGCGAAGCGGCGACCGGCCAGAGCGGCATTCATAGATCCCCCAAGAATCACCGGACGACAAGGAAAGGAGCAAGAGAGATGGGAAGCAAACTGTTTGGGAAAAACGGCATTACGGTATTCAGGGCGGTTATCATCTCCGTAGTATTGGCCGTCGTGGTTATGGGATGTGCACCGTCCTCGCCGGCGCCATCACCTACGGAGGCGACGGGAGCCGGCCAAGAGGCCACAGAGGCTCCTGAAGCAGCCGAGGAGGGTGTCACTCTAACCATCGAGCATTTTAGCATCATCGAAGGGACAACCTGGTCGGGCGCCCACGATCGCGCGGGAAAGCGGCTCGCTGAGAAATACCCAAACGTAGAATACGTCTACCGCGAGGAAGTAGGTCCGGACCTCACCGTTCCCTACGCCGAAGAGTTGATCTCTAACGGGGCCGACATTGTCGTCGGTAACGCAGAGTTCATGGGGCTGCCCCTGGAGGATATCGCTGATAAGTATCCGGACGTTTATTTCGCCTCGGTCATCGCCAGTGATCTGAGCACGCAGCGGAACTTCATCAGGTTCTTCCCCAGGCAATATCAGGCGCTGTACCTGGAAGGCCTCATCGCTGGGGCGTTGACCGAGACCGGTAACATCGGCATCGTCTCGGCATTCCCATCGGGCCAGGTCGCCCGGCGGCAGAACGGCTTTTACCTCGGGGTGCAGGATGCGGCCGAGATGCTTGGAAAAGACATCACGGTGTATGTGAAGTACGCCGGCGACTGGTACCTGCCCTCGGAAGAGCGCGATATCGCGAAAACCTTGATCTCTCAGTACGACGTGGACGTCTTGACCCAGCAGACCGATTCCGGCTCCCCGCTGGACGTGGCCCAAGAAGAGGGCATCTGGTTCGTGGGGAAGGACATGGACATCGTAGGGTTCTACGGCTGGGCCGGCACGGATACGGTAGCCGTGTCCTTCGATACGCGTTGGGAAGTCCTCTACGATCAGATGACCCGGGATTGGATGGCCGGCAAGGACGATCCGGCAACGGTGCTGTACTTGGGCATGGACAGCAGTATGACGCTGGCTGACGGGACAGAGGTTGCCACTGTCGACATCATGAACGACGGCAAGGTGGGGGTTGACGCCATCAGTCCAGCGGCACGACCATCGGTGCCGGATGAGATCGTAGAACTCGTCGAGCAGAGGCGAGAGCAGATGATGAACGGCGAGTGGGATCCGTTCGCCGAGCGCGAGTTCGTGAGCAACGGAACCGGCTTTGCGCTGGAGAATTTGCCGATTCCGGATGCTGGGGCAGTGGTCAAGCCGGCCGGCGAAATGCCGTCGAGCGAGTGGCTGCTTTCACAGTTCAACTTCGACCTGGAAGGCATGCAGATATTGGAGTAAGATATGGAGAATGGAAGATGGAAAATGGAGGGACGGAGAATGGACTTCCCCTTTCCATCTTCCATTCCCCCCTTTCCATCTTCCCCCCTTCCATCTGCTTCTAGAAACCAGCCAAGTTTCTGGTCCCAACCTTCTTAAATATCCAATGTCAAATATCCAGTTCCCCATATTTTGGTGGTCGAAATACCGACTTTAGCTCTGAGGATAGAACAGTTTTAACGGAGAGAATCCCAGGAGGAGAGATAGATGCAAGCAGGGCTCCTGGACGGGGTACAATATGGAGACACGGTCTTAGAGGCGCGGGGAATCACCAAGCGATTCCCGGGCGTCGTCGCGAATGACCACATCGATTTCGAGATAAGGGCCGGCGAGATTCACGCCATCCTCGGGGAGAATGGCGCCGGGAAGACTACCCTGATGAATATCCTGTTCGGACTGTTGCAGCCCGACGAGGGCGAGCTCTATATCGGCGGTAAGAGAGTCGAGTTCAGGTCACCGCTGGATGCCATCGATCTGGGGATCGGGATGGTTCATCAAAACCGCAAACTGGTGTCTGCTCACACGGTGATCGAAAACATCATCCTCGGGCGCCCGCGGGCTGGGACAGTCCTGAACCTGAAGCGGGCGGAGGAGGAAGTCAACGAACTCTGCGAGAGATACGGGTTCAAGATAGACCTCCGGGCGAAAGTCTGGCAGCTTTCAGAGGGAGAAAAGCAAATCGCCGAGATCCTGAAGGCCCTCTATCGCGGCGCCAAGGTCCTCATCCTGGACGAGCCGACTTCCGCGCTGGCGCCTCCTCAAACGAAGAACCTCTTGGCATCCATCCAAGCCATGGCTAGCGACGAACTCGCCATCGTCCCTTTCATCACCCACAAGTTACCCATCGTGCTGGAGATCAGCGACCGGGTGACGGTTTTGAGACGCGGGAAAGTCACCGCTCGCTTAGAGACGCAGGACGCAACGGAGGAGAGCCTGGCCAGGCAAATGGTGGGGCGCGAAGTCATCTTCAGGGTCGAGAGCACGAAGGTTGAGACGGGGAAACGAATACTCCAAGTAGAAAACCTTTCCACTCGCAGCGACAAAGGGTTTCTGGCGTTGAAGGGTGTTTCGTTTTCCATTCGTGAAGGCGAAATCTTCGGCATAGCCGGCATCTCCGGCAATGGGCAACACGAGCTAGCCGAAGTGCTCGCCGGCCTCCGCAAGGCGGAGGAGGGGCAAGTGATTCTTGAAGGCCAAGACATCACTCATTCCTCCAGCTTAGAAAGATGGCGGATGGGTGTAGGCTACATCCCCTCCGAGCGCGTAGATGTGGGTTCGATCGGCGATTTCTCCCTCGTGGAAAATGTCGCGATGAACTTCTACTTCGATGACGATTTCTCCGGGCCGGGAATCGTGAATTACGGCGATATACGGCAGCTCACAGAAGAACTCATCTCCGAGTACGATGTGGCCGCCCCGAGTCCAGACACGAAGGCTAAGAACCTCTCTGGCGGAAACCTCCAAAAAATCATCCTGGCGCGCGTGCTGGCACGCAAACCGCGGCTCGTGATCGCCAATCTGCCGACTCAGGGACTTGACGTCGGGGCGACGGAGTTTGTGCGGAACAAGCTCGTGGAGGCGAAGGAGGCAAAAGCCGGCGTTCTCCTCATCTCCGAGGATCTCGATGAGGTTTTGTCGTTGAGTGACCGGGTGGCACCGATTTATGAAGGCAAGTTCATGGGCATCATCCCGGGGGACGTGGCCAAGCTGGAGCAGGTGGGCGCGATGATGGCCGGCTTGCGACTGGAGGGAAATATAATAGAGGAGACAGGGGACACATGAGGATCGGTGGCTGTCAATTGAAACTCGAGCAGCGGGTGACGCTAGCCGGCTGGGAGGCAGCGCTCATGTCGATCCTCGCCATCGTCTTCGCCCTCTTCCTCTTCGGCTTCGTCTTCATCCTGGACGACGTCGACCCGCTGTCGGCTTATCAGGAGATCTTTTCCTTCGCGTTTGCAAATCCTTATGGCCTGCCGCTGACGATCAACAGGTTCATATTCCTGTTGCTGTGTACATTCGCATTCATCATCCCGTTTAAGGCTGGGCTCTGGAACATCGGAATGGCGGGGCAGCTTTACGCCGGCGCGTTGGCCGCATTCGGTGCCCTGTTTGCCTTTGGTGGAAAAGAGCTTCCGTCCCCGGATCTTTCTCCTGGAATCGTCATCCCACTTATGTTGATGGCAGCGGCCCTGGGCGGTGCAGGGGTTGGAGCCATTGCCGGGTTTCTGAAGGGGAAGTACAACATCAACGAGATTGTGGTGACCATGATGCTGAATTTCATCGCTTTCTGGCTGGTTGCCTACATGATCAAAGAGGGAGGTCCCTTCATGAATCCTGGCGGGAGAGGTGAGAGCTTTGAGCTCCCCTCTTCTGTATACGCGCCCTTGGTCATGGACGTCCCCTTCACCATTTTCCTCGTCCTCGGGATAGCCGTGTTGCTGTACTTCCTGTTCGCCAAATCCAAAATCGGATATCAGATCAAGGCCCACGGTCATAACCCGGCTGCGGCCCGATATGCCGGCATCAGTACATTCAAGATACCGCTCTGGGTCTTTGTCGTGGGAGGGGGGCTGGCCGGCCTGGCTGGATATCACTATTTCGCCGCGGTTCCCGGTGTCTACAAGATCGCGCGGAACTACGGGTTTTTCGGCGATCTAGCCTTCTATGGTATCATATGTGGGCTGATCTCTCTCGGAAACCCCCTAGCCGCGATTCCCGTAACGCTGCTCTTCGGGGGATTGTCTATCGGTGGCCGATTCGTCCAGGGCAAACTCAATATGGGTTTCGGTTTGGATTATGCTCTGCTCGGCGTTTTGATGATTACGCTCGTCGCTTTCCAGTTCTTTTACCGCTATAAGCTTGTCCTGAGCCCGTCGAAGGGATCGTATTGGTAGGGTATGATCATCGTTTCGGCCACTAGCTCGGCTTGGATTGCCAAATCCAAGCCATAACCGCTGGATTTGGCAATCCAGCGGGAGCAGGCGGAAGCCAATGGCCGAAACGATGATCAAGGCTTATTGGTAAAGATAACAGGGAGAACGGAGGAGAAGCGATTAGATGTGGGAGTTTATCGCTAGAAGCCTAGAGGCCTCGACGATTTTCACCGTTGCCGCTCTCGGCGAGCTCATCGACCAGCGCTCGGGCATTCTGAACGTTGGGATTGAGGGGGTGATGCTTTTTGGCGCCACCTTCGGTTTCATCGCCGCCCAATCTACGGATAGTTACTTGCTCGGCTTTTTGGTGGGGATTGCTATCGGCAGCCTGCTGGGCCTGCTCCACGGCTTCTTTTCCGTCACGCTGGGCGCCGATCAGGTGGTGGTCGGGATGGGCATCTGGATCTTCGGCTTCGGCCTCACGACCTACATCGGCAACCCGTACACCGGACCATTGGGGATGGAGAGGGTCCCGCCTATTTTCGGGCTTTCCCCCTTCTTTTACCTCGGAATCGTGCTGGCAGCCGTTTCGTGGTTCACGCTCTCCAAAACGAACCTGGGCCTGAGGATAAGATCGGTGGGGGAGAACCCATCGGTCGCGGAAGTTTCGGGTATAAATGTCACGAGGACCCGCTATCTGTGTGTCACAATCGGTGGGATGTTGGGGGGGCTCGCGGGTGCAATTTACTCCCTGTTCTACAACCCGGTCTGGAACTACAATTTTCTCATGGGCTGGGGTTTCATCGCGCTGGCCCTCGTCTTTTTCTCCATGTGGAATCCTTGGGTCCTGCTGGGTGGCTCTTTGCTTTTCGGAACCTTGTGGCAACTATCGCTCAACCCACAACTCGTACTCCCCGGCCTCCTGTCCAGGTACATCTGGCGGACGATTCCCTTTGCCGTAACCATCGGGGTACTGCTGATCATCTCGACAGCGTGGTTTCGGCGCCGATGGGGGGCAGCAAAACCTGAAGCGCTCGGAGAACCCTACGTAAAAGAGTAAGTAGCCGCCAGCCCAAATGCGGTTGACACCACCCAAGCTGACGTATACAATTTTGGCCCAGAGGGTGTGGGAAATCGGGAAGGTGACACCAAGACCGTGAATCGGGAGCGTGCTGAATTTGAAGTGACGCCAAGCGGCGAGTAGGATTTATGAATCTCCACGATCTTTTCGCAATTGCTCGACACCGGACCCCCGATAAGCTCGCTCTGCAGTTTCGAACGGGGGACAAGCCGGCAGAAACGTTTAGCTACGCCGAACTTTTCGGCGCCGCTGACCGCCTCGCCGCCGGCCTCCATGATTGGGGCCTCCAGAAGGGCGATCACGTCGCCTTCTACCTGGACAATTGCCCCGAGTTCGTCATCGCCTACCTGGCCGTGATTCGGCTGGGGGCCGTGATGGTGCCCATCAACCGGCGCTATCGCCGGCGCGAAATCGGCCACATCCTGACCGACGGCACGCCGCGCCTGCTCATCACGGAAGCGGCGCAGCTCCCCATCCTGGACGACGTCGACGCCGAAGCTAAAGCCAGTCTGGAGGACATTCTCGTCGTCGAAGACTTGAGCGAGTGGCAAACCGACGCTGCCGAGTTCGCGCCCCCCGTCGTCGAGGGTGACGATACGGCGTTGATCATGTACACGTCCGGCACGACCGGACGCAGCAAAGGCGCCATGATCAGCCACAACAACGTTCTGGCGACGATGACGGGCTTGCTTTCAGCCTGGGCCTGGGAGCACGACGACGTGCTGTTGCTCGTATTGCCCCTGTTTCACACCCACGGACTCGTGGTGGGATTGCACTGCGCGCTGGCCGCCGGCGCCACCACGCTCCTACGTCGCAAATTCGACTCAACGGAAACCGTGAACGAGCTGCTGAGCGGTGAGTCGACGCTGTTCTTCGCCGTGCCGACGATCTACGTCCGCGTCGTGGATGAGTTGCGCCAACGGTCTGAGCCCATCGACATGAGCCACATGCGACTGTTCTGTTCCGGGAGTGCGCCGCTGGCTCCAGAGACGCTCAAGGCCTTTCGCGATCTGACCGGCCACACGATTCTGGAGCGCTACGGCATGACGGAGACTGGCATGAATCTGAGTAACCACTACGCCGGCCCGCGCGTGCCCGGCAGTGTCGGCGCCCCGCTGCCCGGCGTTGCCATGCGCATCGTGAACGAGCAGGGCGAGGATGTCACGCCTGGCGAGGAAGGTGAAATCTGGCTACGCGGCAGTAACGTGTTCAGTAGTTACTGGCAGGCACCGGAGAAAACCTTAGAAAGTTTTACGCGCGATGCGTTAGGCCGGCGCTGGTTTCACACCGGCGATATGGCGCGACAGGATCCGGAATCTGGCTACGTCACGCTGCTGGGCCGGCAGCACGATCTCATCATCAGCGGCGGTTTCAACATCTATCCCCGCGAAATCGAGGAGACGCTGACGACGTTCGCCGGCGTGCGCGAGGCTGCCGTGATCGGTGCACCACATCCCGAATGGGGCGAGGTTCCGGTGGCCTGCCTCGTCGTGGAACACGAGATTGATGAAGACGAAATCATCGCTTTTTGCAAGAGAGAGCTTGCCGGCTTCAAGGCGCCGCGCGAGTTCCGCTACTTCGACGAACTGCCGCGCAATGCTATGGGCAAGCTCCAGAAGCATTTGATTGAGTTAGAGGACTGATGAGCTACCAAGAAGAGAGCCATCGAATGAATTCGACGTCTGGTAATGAAAAACCCGTTAAAACGGGTTGCCATAACTCGACGCGTTTTAACGCGTTCTCCGTATCAGCTGCGAATTCATTCGCGGTGCCACGACGAACTGCCCCAGTTCCCTCCAACAACCTCCATCCATTATGACAATCATCAAGTCCGACGTCCGCCCCGGTGTCTACTACGATTCTCAAAACGGGTTGGGGGCTCGGTCGGAGACCGGCCCCAGCGGCAGATTGCTACCCTCTGCGCGAGCCAGATCCCACGCTCGATCAGCCACGATAGCTTTTGACAGGCCGGCCTTCACAGCCTATACTTGTTGGCATGGGAGACATCGGCTCACCCCATGACCACTTCTTTCGCATGGCCTTTGGCCGGCCCGAAGTGGCCAGGGACTTTCTACACCACTACCTGTCACAACCCGTGCGGGACCTGGTGGACCTGTCCACGCTGACCCCGCACAAAGACTCATTTGTCGACGAGGAGCTGCGCGACCACTTTTCGGACCTCCTGTACGAGGTCCGCTTGCACAGCGAGAAGCCGGCCTACGTCTACCTGCTCTTCGAGCACAAGAGCTACTCGGAGCCGCTGATCGCGTTTCAACTGCTACGCTACATGGTGCGCATTTGGGAAGTCGTTCCACGTGGCGCGAAGAACAAGCTGCGGTCCATCATTCCGCTGGTGCTGTATCACGGCGAGCGGGTGTGGAAGGTAAAGCTGAACTTCGGATCGTTGTTCGAGGGGCCTGAGGAGCTCAAGCGTTACTTTCCGGATTTCGAGTACCATCTCATTGATCTGTCGGACTACAGTGACGAAGAGATCATCGGTGAAGTGTTGCTACAGGCGTCGCTCCTGCTGCTCAAGCACATCTTTGACCCGGCGCTGGCGGAGCGACTGCCGGACATTTTTGGGCTGCTGCGCGAGTTGGCACAGCAGCAAACGGGGTTGGAGTATCTGTACGCAGTGTTGCGTTATGTGTCACAAGCTGGCAAGACAGTCACAGAAGAAGACCTACGACAGGCCGTAGAGACGGCGTTTTCTAAAGAAGGAGGTGCACTGGTGGCAACCATTGCTGAACGCTGGACCGAGCAAGGATTTGAGAAGGGGATCGAGCAGGGAATAAAGCAAGGCATCGAGCTTGGTAAGCAAGAAGGGATTCAGCTTGGCAAACAAGCAGGAAGACACGAGGGGTTGTTGGCCGGCATCGAGATGGCTCTGGAATTGAGATTCGGCGAAGCGGGGTTGCAACTGCTTTCCGAGGTGCAGAAGACCGAGGACTTGGAGGCCCTACGGGCGCTCTATGCCGGCATCATCACGGCAACCACGTTAGACGAGTTGCGTGAGCGGCTTCAGTCACGGACAACGGAGCAAAAATCGCAGCCCGAAGAAGAATCTGACGAGACCTGAGCTGCCTGAGCGCCCCATCAGGCCATTGAACCACTGAATGCGCTGAGAGCTCCGAATGAGGCCCAATTTCAGTGTCCTCAGTGATTTAGGAGTGTGTCATGTCAGCCACCAAAGTCGAAATCCGATCCGGCGCCTACTACGATTCCGTCGTCCTGATGCAATTGCAGGCGTCTCTGCTTGGCCTGTCTGGCGTAGTCGATGCCGGCGTCGTCATGGGCACGGCGGCCAACAAGGATTTGCTGGAGCAGAGCGGCTTGCTGCCGGCCGACGCCGAAGTGGCCAAGGCCGATGATCTGGTGATCGTGGTCAAAGCCGAGGATGATGCCGGCGCCACCTCCGCGCTGGACCAGGTAGATGAGCTGCTCACCCGCCGGCGCTCCGCCACCGAGCAAGAATACCTGCCGCAGAGCGTGGAGGCCGCCGCCCAGATGTTGCCCGACGCGCGTTGGGCGCTCGTGTCGGCGCCGGGGCGCTACGCCGCCGGCGTGGCGCGCGACGCCCTGCGAGCCGGCAAGAACGTCTTCCTCTACAGCGACAACGTCTCCCTCGATGACGAAATTGCGCTGAAGAAATCGGCGGCCGAAAAAGGTCTGTTGGTCATTGGGCCGGACTGCGGCACGGCCATCGTCAACGGTGTCGGCCTGGGCTTTGCCAACCGCGTGCGGCGCGGACCAATTGGGCTGGTGGCAGCGTCGGGAACCGGCTTGCAAGCTGTCACGACGCGCATCCACCGATTGGGCAGCGGCATCACCCACGCCCTGGGCACCGGCGGGCGCGATCTGGCTGAGTCCGTAGGCGCGGTCACGGCTCGACAGGGACTCGATCTCCTCAGCCGAGACGCCGAGACGCAAGTGATTGTGCTGATTTCGAAGCCGCCGGCGCCCAAAGTCGCCCATAATCTGCTGCGTGTCGCGCGAGCCGTGGGGAAGCCGGTCGTGGTGGATTTCGTGGGCTACGCGCCGCCGGCCTCGCAGCAGGGCAACATCCACTTTGCCACGACGTTTGACCAGGCCGCCAAATTGGCTGCCGAACTGACTAGCTCAGCGTCCGATGAGGGGCCGGCCGCCGACCTCGACGCCGATCGCTTTGCGGCGGGGCAGCGCTATCTGCGCGGGCTCTTCTCCGGCGGCACGCTGGCCTACGAAGCGTTGCTGGTGCTCCAGGAATACGTGCCGGCCGTCTACTCCAACGTCCCGCTGGACAAGGACTATCGCCTGGAAGACCCACTGGTCAGCCAGGCGCACACTGTCGTCGATCTGGGCGAGGACGCGTTCACCGTGGGCCGGCTTCACCCGATGATGGACAACGAGCTCCGCATCCGCCGGCTCCGCCAGGAAGCTGCTGATCCCGAGGTGGCCGTGATCTTGCTGGACATCGTTCTCGGCTACGGCGCCCATCCCGATCCCGCCGGCGAGCTGGGGCCGGCCATCGCCGAAGTGCGGGCGCAGGCGGAGGGTGCCGGCCGGCGCCTGGAAGTCGTCGCCGTCGTTGTCGGCACGGACGAGGACCCGCAGGACTTCGAATCGCAGGTTGAGCAACTCGAAGCTGCCGGCGCCCACGTCGAGACGAGCAATGAAGCGGCTGCGCGCTATGCCGGCCGGCTGGTCCGCGCCCGCAACACGCCCTCCGGCCTACCCCCAGTCGATCTCGCCGTCTTGCATGATCCACTGACCGCCATCAACGTCGGACTGGAAACCTTCACTGAGAGCTTGCGGGCTCAGGGTGCCCAAGTCGTGCAAGTCGATTGGAAGCCGCCGGCGGGCGGAAACGAGCAGTTGATGGCGATCTTGGAGCGAATGAAAAGCTAGATTGAGAGTTGCCGAGCAGGGATAGCGATGGAGAAACAGCTCGAAACGCCTAGCGGTACAGCAATTGAGGCGCTGCAATTGGAGCCCATTGATTGGCAACAGCTTGAACTACTGGCGCGGCTTACGCCGGCCCAACGTGTCCTGGCCACGATCCGGGCTGCGGAGTTCGTCCGCGCCGGCCTGCGAGGCACGTTCCGCCGTCGATTCCCGGAGCTATCCGATGAAGAGATCAATATGAAAGTGCTGGCACATCTGACACCGCTGCGCGGATACAACGCATGAGCAGCCTGGGATTCTACTTCGATGTAGTGCGAGCGTTGGAGAAAATCGGCGCGCCGTACATATTGATTGGCGCTTTCGCCGCATCAGCCTTTGGCGTGACTCGGGCAACGTTCGACGTGGATATCATGGTTGATTTGCAGGAATCCCACTTTGATGCTCTGGCAAGACGTTTCCCACCGCCTCGCTATTACGCAGATCCTCAACAGATGCGCAATTCTACTCGTGTGGGGATCATGTTCAATATCATCGATACCAGTCAAGGGGTCAAGGCCGATCTTGTTCCGTTATCTGGCAAGCCGGCCTATCGTGAAGCGTTTACGCGACGTATCCGTCGAACCTTCCAGGATGAGAGCGGAGACGAATTCGAAGGTGTTGGAGATCTGGCAAGCGTTGCTTGAGCAGGCGAGGACAGAGATCGCAGGCCGAGATCAGTCAGCAAGCAGTTGATTGATGAGGAGACACAATCTATGGACATAGAAGAAGCAAACACTGATGCCGCGCAACGCATGATCGAAGCCCGCCCGGTGCTGGTTGGACTGCGGAAGGCGCGGGATGTGATTCCCGGCATGCGTGACAATCTGCTATTGCACGCCGGCCCACCCATCACGTGGGACCGCGCTTCGGGACCGCTGCGGGGCGCCATCATCGGCGCGTTGATCTTCGAGGGCCTTGCTGATGACGAAGACGCCGCTGAGGCAATGGTCGTGAACGGCGAGATCGATCTGGAGCCGTGCCACCACCACCAGACTGTCGGGCCGATGGCCGGCGTGATCTCGCCCTCCATGTCAGTCTACATCGTCGAGAATGAGACCCACGGCAACAAATCGTACTCGAACATCAACGAGGGCTACGGCAAGGTGCTGCGCTACGGCGCCTACAGCGAGGACGTGCAAGAGCGCCTGCGTTGGATGGAAGACGTGATGGCGCCCGTCCTGGCCGATGCCATCGCTGCCAGCGAGGGAATTGACATTCGCACGTTGCTCTCGGAAGCTTTGCACATGGGTGACGAAGGCCACAACCGGAACAAGGCCGGCTCGTTACTTTTCTTGAAGGCACTCTCGCCGCATGTGGCGAAGGTCGCCGGCAGCGTCGAGACCGCTTCGGAGGTTCTCGGATTCATCGGCGACAACGCGCTGAGCGTGCTGAACCCGGTTATGGCAGCCTGCAAGGCCATGGCGGATGCCGGCCACGACGTCGAAGGCAGCACCATCGTCACCGTCATGGCGCGCAACGGCACCGACTTCGGGATTCGCATCAGCGGGCTGGGGGAGCGGTGGTTCACGGCGCCGGCCGACGTGCCAGACGGCCTCTATTTTCCGAGCTTCGAGGCGGACGATGCCAACGCCGATATTGGCGACAGCACGATTACGGAGACAGCCGGCATCGGCGGATTCGCCATGGCAGCAGCCCCGGCCATTGTCACCTTCGTCAGCGGCACGCCCAAGGACGCCGTGAACACGACGATGGAGATGTACGAGATCAACTACGCGGAGCACAAGCACTTCACCATCCCGCAACTCGACTTCCGGGGCACGCCCACCGGCATCGACGTACGCAAAGTGGTCGAGAAGGGCATCACGCCCTGCGTCAACACCGGCATCGCGCACAAGGAGCCGGGCATCGGACAGATTGGGGCCGGCCTGGTGCGCCCACCGATGGCGATTTTTGAAGAGGCGCTGGTCGCCTTCGCTGAAGAGTATGGATACTAAATTGGAGACTGGAGATTAGAGATCAGAGATTGGAGACTGTAATATCCGCAATCTCTAATCTCCAGTCTCTAGTCTCTATCTTGGAGGATTATATGGACAGAGAAGCATTCATCAAAACCCTAGCCGATGCCGAACTCTACGACCTGACCCAGGGGTGCAGCATCTTCACCCCTCCCTTTCCCGGTGAAAAGGCACTGGACATTCACTTCTTCAAGCGGGTGACGGGGGCCCAGGGCGGCGGTCGGGGGGCCAATGGGCAACTGATCAGCTGGAGCAACACCGCCGGCACGCATTTGGTAGGCGAGCGGGCGTTTCATTCTGCCGGCCGGGCCATCGCCGACGTCCCGCTGGAAGACCTGTGCGGTCCCGGCGTCGTCGTCGACATCTCGGACGCCGTCTCAGACTACAGTCTCTACACGCCCGAGATGATCACCAGCCGCGCCGACGTCCGCGAGGGCGATATTCTGATCATCAACACGGGCTATCACCGCTATTCCTGGGATCAGCCCGATATCCACAACGAAAGCGCTCAGGGCGGTGTGGAGTCCAAAGAATTCGGCTTCCTGGTCCGACATCCGGGGCCACATCCGGATTTCTTTCAGTGGGCGCTGGACATGAACCTCAAGGTGATCGGCGTCGACTGTGGCTCGGCGGAGCATCCTATGAACACCCCCATACGCTACATGCACGAGCGGGAGTTCCAGAAGGCTGAAGCGAAGCTGGAGGCAGAGTACGGGAAATCCTGGGACGAAATGTTCCCGCCCGAAGAATACTACGCGATGACGCACATCAAGATGCCCAAGTCGCATCTCTTGCTGGCCGAATCCATCGTGGGCGACATCGACAAATTGAACAATCAGCGCGCCTGGCTCATGATTCAGCCTATTCCGTTCATGGAAGTCGGGACAGCCTGGTCACGCGTCGTCGCTTATCAGCCGCCGGCCAACATGGACGAAGACGCTTTCTTCGACATCATGGGCTCAGCCGAAACGCTGGACCTCACACTGCCCTTCAGCGTTCAGACGCCGCAGTGGGCCAACTACGAGCCGCTCACCGTGACCTACACCAAGCGCGTTGGCGGCCAGGCCTTCGGGATGGGCAGAAACGGCGCGACCTGCAAAGCCAGTTTCCACCTGGCGACCCACATGGACGGCGAGAAACACTTCTGGCCCAACGGTCGCACGATTGGCGAGGTCCCGCTGGAGCATTGGGTCGGACCGGGCGTGATTGCCGACATCTCAGACATGGTGAGCGATTCCAGCGTCTACACACCGGAGATGATCGAAAGCGTCGTCGATGTTCGCAAAGGCGATATCCTCCTCATCAAGACCGGCTGGCACAAATACGGCTGGAACAGCCCCGACTCCGACGAATTCCGCTACATGATCAAACACCCCGGTCCGTCGCCGGACTTCTCCCAGTGGTGCGTCGATAAGGAGATCAAGTGGCTGGGCATCGACGCTGTGAGTCAGGATCATCCGATGAACACCATTCAGCGGATCTGGCATCCCAAAACGTTCGAGGAAGCCAACCTCAAGCTCCAGGAGCAGTTCGGCAAAGATTGGGACGAGATGTATCCGCTGGATCAGTACTATCAAGACACGCATCTGAATCTCTTCCCGAAGGGCATCGTGCACGCCGAGAACTTGGGGAAGGATATTGCCGGCGCGCCCAGCGGACGGTACTACCTCGGCTGCTTCTTGCAGAAGGGGATGGAGTGCGCGTCGATGTGGGGGCGCTTCGTGGCTTTCCGTGAAGGAGGTTGACGATGCAGGGAATTATCGCGAGACACGGGCCAGAAGGATTCACACAAAGAGAGGAAATCCGTGAGATTATGGAGCCTCTTTTGAGGTCGGAAGAGCTGGGCGGCATCATCCGATTCTCGGGCTTGACCGTCGAGGATGGGCGAAAGTTGCTGGAGTTGCTCCCGCCGGCCAACAGAGAATGCTATCATAACGCTGCACCTTCTTTCTCCGAGTTCGTCCTCGAGGTCGGCGAAAGATTCCCGGATGCGCTCTTTTTCGGCCATCAGGTAATTCCCGAACGGGAAGACGAGTGTATCTCGATTGAGGGAGTTCTGTTACCGATGACGTCTCCTTCCTCGGACAGGGTGTTGGGTGTCATGAAGCAGTTCGCTCAAAGCGAACCTGACGAACTCGATCCGTGGGAGCACGAAGATAAGTCGTACTGGCGACTGTGGTGGGATTGACGTGAAACAGATGAATCCGGAAGTAGAACAGTACTTGTCCATGATCGAAGACTTGCGTGAGCAGGCCGGTGAACTGATCGCTGATTTGCCGGTCGAAGCCCTCAACTGGCGCCCCATCGAGGGCGCCGACGACCACGCGACGAACTCGCTGGCTGCCCTGGCGGCCCATGTCGCCGGCGCGGAACGCTTCTGGATCGCCGAAGTGATCGGGCGCCGGCCCCCAACCCGAGACCGCGACGCCGAATTCGCCACTCAGGCCGCCGACGCCGCTGAGGTGCAGCGCCGGCTGGAAGAGGTAGGCTCCGAGACGCGTGAGGTCTTGTCGAACCTTTCCGAATCGGAGTTGGGAAGTACGCGCGAGGCGAGGGGGCGCGAGGTTCCCGTCCGGTGGGCGATTCTGCACGTGATCGACCACACGGCGTTGCACCTGGGCCACATGCAACTGACGTACCAGTTATGGATGTCGGGGCGTGCCGGCCCCTCACCGCGTTGGTTTCAACGGCTGTCTTCGGGTCCGTAGCTTGACATTGTTGAATTCGGTTCAGAAACAGTCTTTTGATCGCCGAAGAGCCTGTGCTGAGCGTAGCCGAAGTATCTCCTGGCCGAGGCGAATCGGGCTCGGTCAGGCCTGCCTGTGCATCGCACGCAGACAGGAGACCTTCGCCCAACACGTCAGGTAATTTAACATTGTCGAGGTGGCTTTGGTCATCGTTTCGGCCGTTGGCTTCCGCCTGCTCCCGCTGGATCGCCAAATCCAGCGGTTATGGCTTGGATTTGGCAATCCAAGCCGAGCTAAGTGGCCGAAACGATGATCATACTTGTCGAAGTAGATAGCAAATAGTAGGTCGGAAGGAGATGATGCTGTGTCACAGCGAAGAGTCGCTCGTGAAGACGGTCACGCTTGATGAGCCACGTTCCGGCTGAGTTACGACGGGAAGAGAGAGTGATATGAAACCACCGCCCTTCGAATACTTCGCTCCAACCACTATCGAAGAAGCGCTCGATCTGCTGGACGAGCACGGATGGGACGCCAAGCCGCTGGCCGGCGGCCAGAGCCTGATTCCGACACTTAACTTCCGCTTAGCTCAGCCGGCCGTCCTCGTCGACCTGAACAACATTTCGGATCTGTTCTACGTTCGCCCCGGGATCAACGGCAGCGTCCGCATCGGAGCGATGGCGCGTCATTCCCAGGTAGAGCGCGATGCGCTGATCGCCGAACGCGTGCCGCTGGTGCACGAGGCGATACCGCTGATCGCACACGCACAGATTCGCAATCGGGGCACGTTCGGTGGTAGTTTGGCACACAACGATCCAGCGGCGGAATTGCCGGCAGTCACACTGGCCCTGGACGGCCGGCTGCGGGTGCGGAGTCTGTCGCGGGAGCGCTGGGTGCCGGCTGGGGAGTTCTTTCTCGGCCTCTTCGCCACCGCGCTGGAGCCGGACGAGCTGCTGGTGGAAGTCGAGGTGCCGGCGCTCCCACCCCGCAGCGGCTGGGCGATCCGCGAGATGGCCCGCCGGCCGGGCGACTTCGCCCTCCTCGGCGTGACGGCCGTGATCACGTTGGATGATGAGAATGAGTGTCAAGCGGCGCGCCTCGTCTTCTTCAGCACCGGCGGCGAGGATCCGACTGATGCACGTCAAGCCGCCGAAGTGCTCATCGGCGAGGCGCCGACGCCAGACGTCATTCGGGCCACAGCCGAGACGGCGGCCAGCGAAGACATCGATCCGACGGGCGACATTCACGCCTCGGCCGAGTACCGCCGGCACCTGGCGAAGGTGTTGGCATGCCAGGCGTTGGAACAGGCACTGGAGCGAGTGACCACGGGCGCTCTGTACTAAGGTTCTTTGTCCAATCCTTCCAGTTGGGTAAAATTCTGACGGCGCCGTACGAGATGAAAATCGACCCACCCACTGGCCCGGCACGAGAACCTGATATTCTGTTCATCGCTAGCGAAAACCTTGACCGCATCACCGAAAATAAGCTGGAGGGGCCGGCTGACTTGATCGTCGAAATCATCTCCGATGACAGCGTAACGCGTGATCGGGCTACCAAGTTCTACGAGTATCAGGGCGCCGGCGTACGCGAATACTGGATTATCGATCCCCGCCCCGGTAAGCACGAGGCTGATTTCTGGATCCTCGATGACGACGGTCAATACCGCCAGGTGCCTGTCGACGACGATGGCATCTATCGTTCTGAGGTCGTCTCTGGCTTCTGGCTCCGCGTGGATTGGTTATGGGCCGAAGGACTGCCGGACCCCCAACTGACCTTTGCTGAGATCGCCGATTTTCCACCCGACGCGGTGGATACGTTGCGAGAAATCGCTGCCAGGTATCAGACATAGAGGACTGACCCGCCCGTTGGAATCAGCTCTATCGGTTCGGGTGTGGCCAAAATCTGTGAGTAGTAACGGTTTCAACGCCAAAGGGAAAAAGTAACACACCATGATGATTGCGTCGACGGCCCTCTCCCCCCTAGCCCCCCTCTCCCAACCCTGGGCGAGGGGGGAACGAAGCTCCCCTCCCCTAAATTTTGGGGAGGGGGTGTCTACTACGCAGACCTGGGGGGTGGGGGCCAGCCCACAGGAGGCCCAATTTGGAGAATCTGTTTACAGTTACCGTTACAGTCAACGGCCGGCAATACGAACGAGCCATTGAGCCCCGATTGTTGCTGAGCGATTTCCTGCGCCACGAACTCGGGCTCACGGGTACGCACGTTGGCTGCGAACACGGCGTATGTGGCGCCTGCACCATCCTCTTCGACGGCCAGCCAGTCCGCTCCTGTATCATGCTCGCCGTGCAAGCCAACGGCCACGAGATCCAAACCGTCGAGAATCTGGCGCTGGACGCAAAGCCCGAAAACCTGCACCCCCTGCAAGTCGGATTCTGGGAGGCTCACGGTTTGCAGTGCGGCTTCTGCACCCCGGGCTTCTTGATGACTCTCCTACCGTTTCTGGAGGAACATCCCGATCCCTCGGAGGAGGAAATTCGTGAAGCGATCTCGGGGAACCTCTGTCGGTGCACTGGATATCAGAACATCGTCGACGCGGTGAAGCTGGCGGCCGGCAAGATGCAAGAGACCCAAGCAGGACCGGGAGGTGCAGCATGACGACGCGCTACCTCGGCAAACCCATCAAGCGCAACGAGGATCCGCAACTACTGACCGGACAGGCCCAATTTGTGGATGATGTCGATCTGCCGGAGATGCTCCACGTGGCCTTCAAACGCAGCGACTACGCTCATGCCAGGATCGTGAGTGTGGACGTGGAAGCGGCGAAGGCCATGCCGGGCGTGATTGCGGTCTACGTAGCCGAGGATTTGGGCGATTACTGGCAGCCATCGCCGTTGCTGGTGCCTCCACCGCCGGCCCAGCACGTCGTCTTCAACGAACGCACAGCCGGCCAACTCGCCAAGGACAAAGTCCGCCTCGTCGGCGAGCCCATCGCCATGGTCATAGCGAGGAGCCGCTATCTCGCCGAAGACGCTGCTGAGACGATCTTCGTCCAATACGAGCCACTCGATCCGGTGATGGATTTGGAAGCTGCTCTTGCTGAAGATTCGGCGCTGGTGCACGAAGGTGTCGGCTCGAATGTGGCGGCGCACGTGATCCAGGAGAAAGGCAGCTACGAAACGGCGCGCGCCGAGGCCGATGTCGTCGTTTCGCGGCGTATGCTCTACGACCGAGGCGCCTCCGCGCCGATGGAGACGCGGGGCGTCGTGGCTCACTACGACGCGCTGTCCCAGGAGCTCGTCGTGTGGGATTCTACGCAAGCCCCCATCCCCATTCGCAATGGTCTGGCGAGCATGTTGGGCCTCTCCGAGCGGCAGGTGCGTGTGATCGCGCCCTTCGTCGGCGGTGGCTTCGGGCCGAAGATCATGATGTTCTACCCCGAGGAAACACTGATCCCGTGGGCCGCTATACGGTTGGAGCGCCCGGTCAAGTGGATCGAGGATCGGCGGGAGCACTTCTATGCCACGACGCAGGAGCGCTCCCAGCTCCACGATTCCGAAATCGCGCTTACTCGGGATGGAAAGATTCTCGGTATGAAAGATGTTTTTCTACACGATACCGGCGCCTACATCCCCTACGGTCTAACTGTACCTCTCAATACCCAGTGTACACTCCTCGGCCCGTACGTCGTGCCGCACTACTACTCCGAATTCCGGGCGATATTCACCAACAAAACGATCGTCACGCCCTACCGCGGCGCCGGCCGGCAGCAGGGGGTGTTCGTCATGGAACGCTTGCTCGATCTGGCGGCGAAGGAGATGGAGATGGATCCACTGGAACTGCGCCGGCAGAACTTCATCCCGCCGGACCAGTTCCCCTGGAACAACGAAATCATCTATCAGGACTTCTCCGAGCTGACTTACGACAGCGGCGACTACGAGCCCATCCTGGACAAAGCGATGGACATGATCGGCTGGGAGGACTTTCGCGAGAACGAACAGCCACGCCTCCGCGCCGAGGGCAAGCACGTCGGCATTGGGCTGGTGATGTACGTCGAAGGCACCGGCATCGGGCCGTACGAGGGTGCGCGCGTCCACGTCGAATCGTCGGGCAAAGTGACGGTGGTGACGGGCGTCGGGACGCAGGGCCAGGGACACTACACCAGCTTCGCGCAGGTCGTCGCCGAGGCGCTGGGCGTCCCGCCTGAAGACATCGCTGTGACGACGGGCGATACGGGTCAATTCGATTGGGGGACGGGCACGTTCGCCAGTCGCGGGGCGGTGGTGGCCGGCTCCGCCATCCACGCGGCGGCAGAGATGGTGCGCGAGAAAGCCATCCAACATGCTGCCGAACATCTAGAGGCCCGCGAAGAAGACATCGAGCTGGCGGACGGGTTTGCACAGGTGCGGGGATCGCCCGACGCCCGCGTGAGTCTGGCGGAGTTGGCAGCCAATGCCAACCCCTTGCGCGGCGCTGTCCGTCCGGGAACTGAGCCCGGCCTGGAGGCGACGGCCTATTTCGGTCCCGAGATGGGGGCCACGGCTAACGGCGCCCACGCCATCATCCTGGAAGTCGATCCGGAGACGTTCGATGTCAAGGTTCACCGCTATGTGGTCGTTCACGACTGCGGCACACTCATCAACCCTCTGATTGTCGCCGGCCAGGTGCACGGCGGTGTGGCCCAAGGTCTGGGTAATGCCTTCTACGAGCAACTCGTCTACGACGATGCATCCGGGCAGTTGCTGAATGCCTCCTTCATGGACTACCTGCTTCCGACATCGGAGACGGTGCCGCGCGTGGAGGTAGGACACGAGGAGACGCCTTCGCCGCTCAATCCGCTGGGCGTCAAGGGGGCGGGCGAGGCCGGCGCCATCCCCGTCGGGCCTGCCTTCGCCCAGGCGATTGAGGATGCGCTGGCTGACACCGATATCGAGATTCTCGAAATCCCGCTTAGCCCGAACCGCCTGTTCGAAATTGTGCGGCGCGCAACGACGGAGACCTGACAGGGCATGTGTAGAGTCAGCAACCGACTTTCTCTTCTTCAGGATCGAGCTGCCGAGTAAATGCGCTCCGTCAGCGTTGTTGGGGTTGGGCAACTGCCTGTCAGGAAGCAGGCGACGGCGAGTTTGCGTGAGTTGGGGGTGCGAGCCGCGCAGCTCGCACTGGAGGATGCCGGCGTCGATCGAGTGGCTGTGCTGTTTGCCGGCAACATGCTCTCCGACGAACTGCAGGGCCAGAAACACGTTGCGACCCTGATTGCCAGCGAAGCCGGCTTGCACGGCATCGAAGCGCTGCAGGTACGGGCGGCGACAGCAACAGGGGCGGCGGCGCTACGGATGGCGTACCTGGCCGTGGCGAGCGGCGACGTGGAACTGGCGCTGGCCGTCGGATTTGAGAAAATGAGTACGGCGCCCCCTACCAGCGCCCTGGCGAAAGCGATGGATGCCGAACTCGAAGTGCCGACGGGTGCGACGCTGATTTCGCAGAACGCTGACCTGATGCGAGCCTACCTGGAGCGCTACGATGTCGCCTACGAGAGCTTCGTGAACTTCGCCATCAACGCCCACCGCAACGCCACCATGAATCCCTACGCTCGCTTTCAGAGCGAAATCTCGGCGAAAGAGGTGTTGGAATCGCGCATCGTCAACGCCCCAATCCGCCTGTTCGACTGCTCCCCAATCTGCGATGGGGCAGCGGCCGTCGTTTTAGCTCCTACCGATGCGGCCACTGCATTCACCGATTACCCCGTTCGGGTGCTCACCGGCACTGTCGCGACCGACTGGCTCCGCGTCGAGGACCGGCCCGAGCCGCTGGCGGTGGAGGCAGCGCGGCTCTCGGCGCAGAAAGCCTACGCGCAAACCGGCCTCACACCAGACGATGTTGACTTCTTTGAAGTGCACGATGCGTTCTCCATCATGGCCTGTCTCCTGCTGGAGGCGGCCGGCTTCGCGGAGCAGGGACACGGCTGGCGATTGGCGGCCGAGGGCGAAATCTTCCGTGAGGGCCGGCTTCCCATCGCCACGCTGGGTGGGCTAAAAGCCCGCGGCCATCCCATCGGTGCGACCGCCCTGTACCAGACCTGCGAGATTGTGCAGCAATTGACAGGCCAGGCCGGCACCAACCAACTGGCGCACGCCGAGATCGGGATGCTCCAGAGCGTCGGTGGGGCTGCGGCCACCGTCTTAACCCATCTCTTTGCCGCGTAAGGGGATTCCAGAATTTACCCCCCCCCCCCCAAAAACCCAAGATTTCTGAGGATAATGGGCCATTTTTGGGAGGTTTATTTCCCCGGAAGTTCCATACCATTCTTCGATGCAAGCCAGCAAATCCCCCGCCACTTGTTTTCCCACTCGATGATCCTTGTGATATAATCTCCTGGTATGCACCCGGATCGCCGAAATCGACAGGAGGGAGCCATCCATGCTGATCGTTCCAGCCCCGCTGGCTAAACTCGCCGCTGCGCTGCACAGTGGCGAGTTGGAACTGACGAAACATATCGATGAGGTCTGTGATCGCGTTGAGAGCGTCGACCGGCGTGTGCAAGCGCTGCTGCCTGAGCCGGTGCGCCGCGTGCGCTTGCTGAACGAGGCGCGGCGCCTACAGGAACGCTTCCCCGATCCCACCGAGCGCCCCCCACTCTACGGTATTCTCGTCGGCGTGAAAGACATCATCCACATCGATGGGTTTCTCACGCGCGCCGGCTCGAACTTGCCGCCCACAGCGTTGGAAGGGCCTGAGGCGACTGTTGTCACGACGCTCCGGGAAGCCGGCGCGTTGATCCTTGACAAGACTGTCACGACGGAGTTCGCCTGGTTTGATCCTGGCCCGACCCGTAACCCCCACAACGTACAGCACACGCCAGGTGGGTCAAGCAGTGGTTCGGCAGCAGCAGTGGCGGCCGGGCTTTGCCCCCTGGCGCTTGGCACGCAGACCATTGGATCGGTGATCCGGCCGGCGGCCTTCTGCGGTATTGTCGGCTTCAAACCCAGCTTCGGGCGCATCCCGACGGATGGCGTGATCATGTTCTCAGAGTCAGCCGATCATGTTGGGCTGTTCACGCAGGATGTGGCCGGCATGCGGTTAGCGGCCGCCGTCGTCTGCGATGGCTGGAAAGTGCCAACACGAGATCGGAAGCTTGGGGGCCGGCCGGTGCTGGGTGCTCCGGAAGGTCCGTACCTCGAACAAGCCTCGGAGGAGGGGCTGGCTGCCTTTCGGGACCAGTTGCAGCGATTGGAAGCCGCCGGCTACACCGTGCGCCGTGTGCCGGCTTTCGACGACATCGAGACCATCAACCAGCAGCATCGGCGCATGATCGCCGCCGAAGTCGTGCAGGTACACGCCGATTGGTTCGCACGGTACGAGTCACTCTACCGACCACGCACGGCCGCCGTGATCCGCGAAGGGCAGCAGGTTAGTGCTGATGAGTTGGCGGAGGCCCGGGCTGGCCGTGAGGTGCTGCGATCTGATCTGGAGCAGCGGATGCAGAAGGCGGGTATTGTCATCTGGGTCAGCCCCGCTGCGCTTGGTCCCGCACCCCGCGGGATCGACGCGACTGGCGATCCCGCCATGAACCTGCCGTGGACCTATGCCGGCTTGCCGACGGTTACGGTACCGGCCGGCGGCGCTGAGAATGGTCTCCCCCTCGGTCTGCAGTGTACGACGTCTTTCATGACCGATGAGCGGCTCCTGGCCTGGGCGGAGTCAATCGCTGAAACCCTCACTGATCGGAGGTAAGGAAGTCAACAGAACTCCCCAGACATTTCAGTTAGAGTTAGCTTGACAATGACACATTACCGCCTATGATGGGCGAAGGTCTCCTGACCGGGCGAAAAGGGCTCGGTCAGGAGACCTGCGGCGATCAAACAGCGCTGTTTTGCGAAATGTGCCATTGTCAAGTTAGGAATTGTGTGAACGAAATGTTTGAACGAAATGTTTGAACGAAATGTTTGAACGAAATGATCGACGACATTCTGGCGGCGCTATAGAGGTTCAGATAATGTTTTTGACTCTGCTTACCCGGATGTCATTGCGAGGAGGCACGACGAAGCAATCTCCTGGACTGCGGCAATCCAAGGGATTGCTTCGCACAAAACGCTCGCAATGACACGCTGAGTCAAGATCTTTTTCTGAAAGTCTATACCAGCACAAGGCTGACTGTCGTGCATCGTCTGACGTCTGGCGGCAGCCTTGCGGCTGTCACGATTGCTAGTCCCAGCGCGACGTGGCTCCAAGCGGAGCCGCGCCGTTTGTTTGTGCATTCGGCCTTCTCACGGGTTGTCAATTTGCGTAGTGCGGATGGTCAGTTTTTGACACTCTTGACAAGGGACAACGACGCTGGCCCGTTTGCGATGCGCTTGGCTGGCCGGCAGTTGCCATCGGTGCCGGTCGGCGTGCCGGCCAGTGCTGAGGGAGGCACGATCACCCTGGGGGATTGGCAAATCGACTGGCACGGGGCAGCGGGTTGGAATCCGACGCTCGGGTCGCTGGAACAACCGTCGGATGTCTCGCTGTCGTCGCTGCTGAATTCTTTGCGTAAGGTTGATTCTATCTTTGCGGAGGCGGTGCTGCCCCTCTCCCCGAAGACTGGGAGAGGGGCAAGGGGGGAGAGGGCTCACGCCTCTCTGTTCCACGACTACCTCGCAGTTCAGACCATGCATCTGCTGACGATGTTGTGTGCTGGCCTCCAGGGCAACGAACGCGCGCTGACCGAAGCCGTGCGTGGACTGTTAGGCTTTGGCCCTGGGTTGACGCCGGCCGGCGACGATTGCCTGTTGGGCGTGTTGGCGGCGCGGCGCATGTCGGGTGAGCCGGCGAGGATACTCAAAACACTCGTCGGTGACTTAGCTGGGCGCACAACGGCGCTCAGCGCTGCGTTTTTGCGGGAAGCGTGTAATGGGCGTTTTGCCGGCCAGTGGCATCACCTTCGCGATGCGTTGGCGGCTAAGCAGGCGGCACTGATCGAGGCATCACTCCGCCGAATCCTGGCATACGGCGCTTCCTCGGGTGCAGATGCGCTGGGCGGATGGGTTATTGGGATGTCGCTGAGGAATCCGTCTACGGAGGCTAGTGCTCCGCGTTACCTCGCCGGCTAAGGAGGTAGAGAATCACCAGGACGACCAGTGCGCCAATCAACACAGGCCGCCGCTCCGGTGGAACGAAGTCTTCTGCTACGTCCTTCGCAACGGTTACAGCCACTTCGGTCTGACTCGGTGTGGCAAGTTCAGGCTTCACTTCCGGTTTCACTTCAGCTTCAGTGGCCTCGGGCGGCTGCCGGCGCGCCTGAATCTGTGCGTCAATGCTTTCCAGTCCCTGACGCGTCAGAGACTTAGCTGTGCTGTCCAACAGGCGTTGTCCCACGCTCGCGACGCGGCCTCCGACCTGGACATTGCCGACGTAGTGCATGGTCGTGGAGCCATCCTGCTCTTCCAGCGAGGCGTCACCCTCGCCATTGACGAATCCGGGAGCACCTTGACCACTGACCTCCATGTGGCAACTCTCCGGCGGATTCAGGTCTGACAGGCTGACGCTGCCTTTGAAGCGGCCCTGCACTGGCCCGATTCGGATGTTCAGTGTAGCTTTGTACTCGTTATCATCAACCTGTTCGAGTTCTTCGCAGCCCGGAAGGGCTTTACTGAGCACTTCCGGATCGAGCATCGCTTCCCACACTTCATCGCGTGGGGCAGCGAAAGTGTAGTTTCCTTCAAGTTTCATTTAGTACCGCTCCTACGTGGTGTAAGTCAGTTTTGACTATCAGGATCGGTAATAGAGCGGACAGGATTACCGTGTTTGATAGTCAAAACTGATTTAGGGAAATTGACTCAACGTCATCTCGCAAAAGCTCGACGTCGTGGGATGGCCCTATATCGAGACGAGCTACGGGTCTACAGGCGGAAAGTGTGCATATTCTATCAGGGGCAAAGTGCCCCGTCAAGCTTCACTGTGAGCATGTGACCAGCCTCCGCGGCGTATCGGGAATTGACATGGTCTAGCAGGACCAGCATAATGTATGCGTTCCCCCCGCCGACCCCTTTTTCCCGGGTTGCGCAACTGCGAGGGCGGTCGCCTGAGTAGCTTGACAATGTCACATTCGGCTCAGGAACAGTCCTTTGATCGCCGAAGGTCTCCTGACCGAGGCGAAACGGGCCCTTCGTCAGGCTCAGGACGCCGCTCGGTCAGGAGACCTTCGCCCAACGTGGGGCGGTAATGTGACATTGTCAAAGCAGTTACGTATACGGATAACTGATCACTGTTGACGCTAGGTAACCGTTCAGGGGTATCACGACTAGCATCCCGAGTAGCGCGAAACGACGTCCTGAGCTTGACGAAGGGCGACGTTGAGCGCGTATCGAGGCAACGTCCTGAGCCCAGTCGAAGGGGGTGCGGGTTTGCGACGGTTCTTCGCACAAGCCGCACCCCCTTCGACTGGGCTCAGGACGTCGCTTCGATACGACCTCGGCTTTACCTCGGTCTACTCAGGCGGCGTCCTGAGCCTGTCGAAGGGCCTGTCGAAGGGATGCTCCATAGGTTACCCCCTGAACGCTTACGACGCTAGAAGCTGAGAGAAGCGAGCCATAACATGTCTGAACAACCACGCCCCTACATCCTCGTGACCAACGACGACGGCGTCGAGGCGCCCGGGCTCCTAACACTGAAGCGCGCCCTAGACGAGGTCGGGGAAACCGTCGTGTTTGCCCCAGACCACAACTGGTCGGCGGCCGGCCACACCAAGACCATGCACAAGCCGCTGCGCGTCGCGTACGCCGAGCTGGACGACGGCTCGCCGGTCTATACCACCAACGGTGCCCCGTCAGACTGCATCGCGCTGGCGCTACTGGGTATCCTGGACCGCGAGCCCGACTTGGTGGCCTCGGGCATCAACAATGGCCCGAATCTCGGTCACGACATCACCTATTCGGGGACGGTGGCCGCCGCCATGGAGGCCGTGATCTTCGGCCTGCCAGCGCTGTCTGTGTCGCTGGACACGTACGAGGCGCCGGAGCCGGCCGCGCTCCAAGCCGCAGCGTCATTTGCGGCGAAGTTGGCGTCGGCGGTGCTGGAACGTGGGCTGCCGCCCGGGCATCTGCTCAACGTCAATGCCCCGAACCGGCCGGCGGATGAGCTTGCGGGTGTCGAGATCACGCGGCTGGGCCGGCGAGTCTATCAGGACGTGCTCATTGAGCGCACGGACCCTCGGGGCCGGCCCTACTACTGGATCGGCGGCGATGCACCAACCGGCTTTGACGAAGAAGGAACCGACATCGGCGCAGTGTCACAGGGCAAAATCTCCGTGACGCCAATCCATCTGGATATGACTGCCTCTGACCTGACGGCAGAGATTGAGCGTTGGGACCTAGCATTCGCTTGCACATGACGTACATTCTCCGGCGCTTGACGCTCTTCTTCGATACACCTATAATCCAGTTGAGGTTCCCACGTCCCCTTGCCCGGATGCGTATCTGACCAGACAGGTTGTGCGTTCTGAATATGTTGAAGCTGTTTGTGTCTAGCAGGCCGACGTACCTCGTTTTCAGCCTTTCGAACGTCCCATTCAGTGCCCAGGAGTAACAGCATGCGCCGACATTTTGTCTCGGTTTTTCTACTCACTCTCGCCCTCACCATCAGCGGTAGTTTAGTTGCCAACGCCCAAGGCACCAAGGGGGGCGAAGACCCGCAGCAGGCTGGCGAACCCCCAGCCGTCACAATCGATAATGACTACATCCGCGTCTCTGCCGATGACGACGGTCAGTTTGTCATCGGCACAACCGGCGGCGATCCTGGCCTCCCCACGGACGACAACAAACGTCTGCTCTACGGTTATCCGGACGAAATCTGGTCGTCGTTTGCGACAGTGCGCGTGATCGTCGACGGGCAGACTCGAGACATTCGTCTTCTAGACCAGGTGCCGGTCGAAGGTCCGATCCGACAGGGAAATGCCATCATCACGACGTGGCTCGTTGATGGGATCCGCGTAACCCAGAGACTTGAGCTGGCCTTCAACGTATACACAAACCGGGAAGACACCATCCGCATTCAGTACACGTTGACGAACACAGCCGGCACCTCTCACGCGGCCGGCGTCCGCTCGATGCTCGATATCGCAATCGGTCGCGTCGGGCCTGTGGTCGAGGGGGACGGGGCGCCGTACTTCGTCCCTGGTGCCGGCAACTTGACGCACGAGGCGGAGTTCACGGGAAACATCCCCGCCATTTGGAAGGCCTTTGAGTCGCTCACCTTCGACCCGGCCAGCACCAAGGGCCAGGGCATTCTCGTGGGCCCCGGAGCGACACCACCGGACCGCCTCGTACTGGCCCGGTGGGGGCGCTTCGAACAGGAGGATGGCATCCGCTTTCACCCGTGGGACTACACCGTCAATCCTGCGGCCGGCTTAACGCTTGACAGCGCAGTCGCGATGTACTGGAATCCTCGAGACCTGGCGCCTGGTGCCTCGCGGACGGTCACCACGTTCTACGGGCTCGCCGGGCCGGGCGGTGGTCAGGCGTGGATTGACGCCCCTGTGACGCTACAATGTCCGGACCTTACCTTCTCAGCCACACACTGGGTCGCCAATACCGGCGACGAGCCGTTTACGGGTGGCAGTTCGACGATCACACTGCCGGGCGAACTGGAGATCGTTGATGGCCCCGCCACCCAATCGCTGGGCGCCATCGAGCCCGGCGCGGCTCGTTCAGCCACGTGGATACTGCGACCTCTCTCCGACGCCCAGGGGGACTTCAGCTACAGTGTGGCGAGCGAGTTCGAGACAGGTTCAGAGCCCTTGACAGCCGAGTCGAGTGTTCACGTGCCTGTGTGCACCACGCCCACGCCACCCACACCGACGCCGACGCGGGTCGTAACGCCGGCAGGTCCCACCCCCACGCCTGTGCCGCCAGCAGAGGTGCCTGAGGCTAACACATTGATCCTGCTGGCCAGTGGTCTCGGCGCCCTGGCCGGCTACGCACAATTGCGCCGCAGAGCGCGGGGGAGTGAGGACGGCGCTGCGAAGTAGGGGGGAAGAGAAGACGTCGATTCCCCGACCGGCGAAGGCCTCGGGTGCGTTAGCTTGGTCGCTCGCCCTCATACTCATCGGCGCGGTGACCTGGTCAGGATGGCACGTTGCACGGCAAGCCAGTGGGTTCATGAAGCCCCTGGCTGCACACGCCATCCAGGAATCCCTCTGGAAGACAACGGGCGACAACATCCCCATTCTGCGGCGAGCGGCGGATCAGGAATGGCCGGCTGTCGCGCACAACTCACAAGTCGGTGAATATTTGGTGGTCTGGCAGGACCAGCGCAATTTCGACACCACGCGCCTGGATGTTTTCGCCCAGCGGCTAGCAGCTAATGGCACTTTCATCGGGGACGCGTTTCCTGTCGTTCAGCAGCCAATGAACCAGAGTTTCCCCCACGTTGCCTACAATCCGATCCGCAACGAGTTCTTGGTCGTGTGGTCCGACCAGCGGGATGTTCGCACCGCCGGCTCTGATGTATACGCTCGCCGGGTTGGTGCTGATGGGGCACTCGTTGGGGCAGAAATCCCGATCGCGACCGCGTTCCGTCCACAGCTGTACCCTCGGGTCGCCTACAACCCTGATGCGGATGAGTATCTGATCGTCTGGCAAGATAGCCGGCAGAGCTTCGTGACGAGTTCAGACATCTACGGCCAGCGGATAGACGGCGATGGTTCACTGCTCGACGCCAACTTCGTCATCTCCGACAACGCGGCGGCCCAGAACCAACCCGATGTCGCCTATAGCTCCGCCACCCAGCACTACTTGGTCGCGTGGGATGATGAGCGCAATTCGGACGGGACCGGCGTCGATATTTACGCTCAATTGGTGGCCGGCACAGGAATACTGAACGGTGGAGACTTCGCGCTGTCGACAGTTCCCCTCAACCAGGGAAACGTCAATATCGGCTATAACACGCATCAAGACGAGTTTCTCGTTGCCTGGGAGGACTTTCGCGATCTCAGCGTCACTAACATTGACATCTACGGCCAAGCGGTGAATGCCAATGGTGCGCTTCGCGGGGACAACATCCCGCTGTCGACGGGGAACAATGCCGAAAGGGAGCCACATGTGGCTTTCGACTCCAGTTTGAACGGGTATCTGCTGGTTTGGCGGGACGATCGAAACGAAGCCGGAACTGGCGGGGACATCTTTGGTCGCGCGCTGGACGGTGCCGGCGCTCAGGTGGGGGGCGAGTTCGAAGTCGCCGTCGAAATCGGTACCCAAAGGAGAGCACAAGTAGCCTATGACGCTGTGGCAGGGGAGTTCCTGGTGACGTGGGAGGACGCACGCAACTTCTTCCTGGGCGGCCGCGATATCTACGGGCAGCGCATTGAACAGCGTGCGCAGCCAACGGCCACGCCAACGAACACCGCCACGCCGACGGGCACACCGACGGGCACGCCCACGTCGACCACAACCCCGACGGTTGACCTGACGCCTACAACGACGCTCACGCCAACGCCGACGGGCCCGACCAACACACCGACAGCGACGCCAATACTACCCACACCGACGAATACGCCGTGTGCCTACCCGCCCTGTACGGGTGGGGCGGGCACGGTGTATGTGCCGCTGATACGGCGCGATCACCTGCCGTGCGGCTACGACAACCCAGACGCTGACGAGCCGGCCAACAATCAGTGGGAGAGTGCCACACCTTACGGCTACGGTCGTTGGGATGGCCGGACATTCTGGGATCCCAGTGCCCCGCCGGGCCAGGAGGGTGATGACGTCGACTGGTACGCGTGGGTCGTGGAATGGACGGGGCCCCACTGGATCTGGCCCGAAAACGCGAGCCACAATGTCGTGGTCTACTCTGAGGTCTTCCGCGCCACCGGTGATCCACGGCGGCCGCTGGAACTGCTAGCTTTCGGAAAGGGCGTACACGAGGTGGAACTAGAAGCCGGCACCACGTACTATGTGAAGGTCAAGAATGTAGGTGCGAATCCGCCATCCGTCGGTTGCTATGACCTCATCCTCGATCCGTAAGGCTGTATTGATGCGACTACTCAGGCACTTCGCACCTACACAAGAAGAGACCGGAAAAAGGGGTCGGTGGAGGGCGGCCGCCCTCCACCGACCCCTTTTTCCGGATTTCCCACCTGCGAGGGCAGTAGCCGGGCGATAGCCTGGGTAGTTACGTATTGATTCGATTGATAACGCGATGCTAAACCGAGACCGGGAACACATTTTTGGCATTACGGCCATGGTGGCGCTTCTGGGCCTTGTCTTCCTGCCGACGCTGCGCTGGCTGGTCGACTCTTGGCTGGGGGATCCGTACTACTCGCATGGGTTTCTTGTCCCAGTTGTGGCCGGCTATCTCATCTGGCGCCAACGCCATGTGAAAATCGAGCCGTGGGACGCCGGCCTGGCGGTCGTGACGCTGGGCGTGATCTTGCACATTGCGTCTCTGCCCACGCGAAATCATATCCTGTCGGCGGCTGGTCTACTCGTTGTGCTGGTCGGACTGACGCTCACCTTTGTCGGCCGGCGGGCGGCGAGACGCTGGGCCTTCGCGTTTGCGTTCCTGGGCACCGCGATCCCCCTGCCGTTTGTGGAACGCTTCAGCCCGCCGCTGGAGGCCTTCGTTGCTCGCTACGCAGCCGTGTGCGTGCGTCCGTTAGGCGTTGTCGCTACGACGATCGGTTCTCAAGTGCAGCTCGCATCGTCAGCCTTCACTGTTGGCGCCCCGTGCAGCGGTCTGCGATCGATCGTTGCGTTGTTCACCCTGACGATCCTGTTTATCTACCTTGTGCGGGGGCCATGGTGGGGTAAGGTGACCCTCCTTGTCGCTGCACTGCCTATCGCTGTTGCAGCCAATCTGATGCGCGTGTCATCGTTGTTTTTCGTCGCGGACAATCTGGGAGCGGACGCCGGCCTGCGCTACTATCACACGCTCTCCAGTCCAACCCTCTTCCTCTTCGCCCTCGGCATGCTGCTGCTTACCAGCCGAGGCGTAAAGTGTCACGCTATCCGATCGGACATTTAGGGAGCTGGTGTATGGAGGATGGAGAACGGAAAATGGAAAATGGAAGGGAGCGGATAGCCGATGAAGCTCCGTCTTCCGCCTTCTCTTTTCCATCTTCCCTTCCCCGTTTCAGCCTGGTTGCCGGCTTGTTGCTTCTGGCATTCGGTGCCTCACTCCTCTTTCAGCCTGGGATGCTGGGAGCCGTGCCGGGAGAGGGTGAGCGCCCGGCGGCGGGTGCCGGCACGAGGGGGGACGTGTACTTCACCGACACCGAAGGCTGGTACCGCATCACCGACAACGAGCGCGCCGTTCTCAGCCCGTATGCGCTGCACCTCGATGCCCTGCCGGACAGCTTGCCGATGGACCTCGGCCCGTGGCGTGGCAGAGAGCTACCCCTTGGCCCCGAAATCGACGAGTGGTTCGACGAACCAGAGGTTGCCCTCCAGCGCGAGTATCGGAATGCCGGCGACGACATCGTCTGGCTCAGCGTCTTCGGCAGTCGGGGTCCCAAGAGTTTCCGGCTGTTCGAACACACGCCGGCAACATGCTACCCTTTATCCGGCTGGGAGATGACGCGGGAGGATGTGGACACGATCCCGATTGGCAGCGGCGAGATCTACGCGCGACGTGGTTTCGCTGTGAACGGTGCACACGAACTGATCGTCCTGTACCTGTATCTCTGGGATAATCCAAACCGTGACTCGGCCGATGGTGTTGTGTCCATTCGGGCGAGTGCCCCCATTCTGACCAGCGAGGCGGAAACGCTCCGCTTACTGAAGCAGGAGTTTCTGCCCTATCTGTTCACGGACGTCGTGCCGTGGCGCCGGTTCTAGAATTTTCGTGACTGCTCAGGCACTTCGTGCCTACACAAGAAGACAGCAGCCTGAGTAGTTTGACAATGTCACATTACCGTCCCACGTTGGGCGAAGGTCTCCTGACCGAGCCCGATTCGCCTCGGTCAGGAGACCTTCGGCGATCAAAGGACTGTTTCTGAGCCGAATGTGACATTGTCGGTGAGAATTAGGCCGTGTAGTGGGTATCGCTCGCTATGGTGAATTGGCTAGACCTTGTCTTCGTTGTCGTACTGCTGTGGGCTGTGCGCTCGAGCTGGGAGGCGGGCCTCGTTCAAGAGACGTTCACCTTGTTGGGTTTGGCCGCCGGCATCATCGTCGCCGGCCAGCTCTACGCGCTCGTGGCGCGGGGGCTATTCGGTCAGGTGCCGAGAGAGGCAGCGAACGCCGTCACATTCTTGGCGATCCTGGTGGCTGTCTGGTTCGCGGTTGGCTTCCTCGGCCGGCTGGTCCAGCAGA
>JAANWY010000335.1 GCA_018263655.1 Anaerolineales bacterium
CGACAGGCTCAGGACGCCGCTCAGGACGTCGCCTGAGTAGACCGAGGCGAAGCCGAGGTCGTATCGAAGCGACGTCCTGAGTTCATCGAAGGGGGTGCGGCTTGTTCGAAGAACCGTCGCAAATCCGCACCCTTCGATACGGTCTCCACTTCGTTTCGACCTACTCAGGATGCTAGTCCTGATACCTCCTGAACGGTTACTCCCCTTCAACGACAGTGACCAGTGGACAGTGAACAGTAACCAGTTCACTTATACGTAATACACCCCAAGCTGAGGGGCGATCACCAGGAGGGGCGATCACCAGTCCCCCACGGACGGAAAGAAACACGGACAAAAACAAAAAAGTTAAACATCCGTTACTTCGGCTACACTCAGCACAGGGTTTCCTTCTGTCCGTGGGGGCGTTTCTGGCCGTCTGCTCACCATCCACGGATGAATCCTGCGATAACCTGTTACGTATAAGTTTACTGATCACTGTTTACTGGTTACTGATCACTTCACCTTCCATATCTCGAGGAACGGGCAGGCCCATCAGATCGAGGATCGTGGGCGCGATGTCCTCCAGATGTAGACTGCTGAGTTGCCGGCCGGCCAGATTCTGGCGCGGATCGTAGAACATGTATACGCCCATCTGGGCATGGTTGGCGTCGTCGGGGCCTGTGTCGTTCTCGAAGGTGTGGATCGCGTTCAGTCCCAGGCTGCCCACCGACCGCCAGCGCAGGTCCCCAAAGTAGACGATGAGGTCCGGCGGGATGTTATTGATCTCGCGGTAGACCTTCTGCGGTTTCAGGACCTGTGTACCGGGTATCACTTTTCCGTTGTGATCGGGCAAGGCCAGCAGCTTCTCGGTGAGCTCATCCCGCACCTTCTCATAGTCCTCCGGCGGGATTACGCCCTGCGGTTCGCGTCCCTTGACGTTGAGGAAGAGCCGGCCGTAGTACCCCCCAGCCCCCCACGCCTTGGTCTTGGACCAGTCCACCTCACACTTCTCCAGCGGCACGAGGCCTTCAGGCTTGTCCTTCAGCACCAGGTAACCTTCCTGGATCAGCCATTCGTTGAAGCAGATGCCGCCATCCATGGCCTTGGCGCCGTGATCGCTGATCACCATCACGACGGTGTCGTCATCCAGGCCGCCCACCATCTCGCCTATCTCGCGGTCGATGTAGCGGTAGTAGTCCTTGATGGCGTTCTCGTACGGGTTGCCGGGCACGTACTTCGGATGCGTGGGATCGTGGTATTTCCAGAAACCGTGGTGAATGCGGTCGACACCCATCTCGACGAACATGAAGAAATCCCACGGCTTCGTCCGCATCAAGTGCTTGAGAACCGTGAACCGCTTCTCCGTCATGTCGTAGATCTGCTCGAGCAGATAATCCTTATTCTCCGTGCGAAACTGGGGCACGTCCACCAGGTACTCGCCGACCAGCGACTCCACTTCGTCGGCCAAACTGTCGGGATAGGTGTACTTCGCGTTCGGCGGGGTGAGGAAGCTGGTGATAAGGTGACCGTTGACGGGCTTTGGGGGATAGGTCTGGGGTACACCGACGACGACGACCTGCTTGCCGGCTCGCCCCAGAATGTCCCACACTCGAGGCGCACGCACCGCCGAACTCGTGGCAATACTCATCTTGTCGTACGAGTAGTCAGCGCGGTTACGGAAGCCGTAGAAGCCGAGCTGGCCGGCGTCCTTGCTGGACAGCATACTGGACCAGGCCGGCACCGTGATAGGCGGCGTCGAGCTCTCCAGCTCTCCATACGCCCCCTGATCCATGAGCCGGCTCAAGTTCGGCAACTCGTCGCGCCACTTGTCGAACACCAGGCTGGGCTCCAAACAGTCCATCCCGATGACGAACACCTTGCGTGGCTCGAAGGCACTGTCCTGAGCTTGTCGAAGGGGCGTTGTCTCCTCTTCCTCCTCTGAACCGATGAGCCGCTTGAACCGTTTACGCATTCCCTCAATCAACACTCTTGAAACCTCCGGTCGGGTAAACTCCTCGGGCAACATCTCGCCGCGCTCTAGCATCTCGCGTACCTGCGTCCCGCTCAGCACGACATGATGCTCCTTATCGTGGGGGCATGTCTTGGCACTGACGATGTGGTCACACTTGCGGCAGAAAAAGGCGTGGTCAAAGAAAAGGGGCGTGATACCGATCTCCGCCGGCTCGAACTCGTCAAAGATATAGTGGGCGTCGTAAGTTCCGTAGTAGCCGCGCACGCCGGCGTGATCCCGCCCCACGATGAAGTGCGTGCAGCCGTAGTTCTTGCGCGCCAGCGCGTGGAACACGGCTTCGCGGGGGCCGGCGTACCGCATGGCTGCTGGGAACACGCCCAAGATCACGCGCTCCGGCGGATAGTAGTCGCGCAGTAAGCTCTGGTAGCTCTCCAGTCGCACGTCGGCCGGGATGTCGTCGGGCTTCGTCTCGCCCACCAGCGGGTGCAGAAACAGCCCATCGACAATTTCCAGGGCCGTCTTCTGGATGTACTCGTGGGCGCGGTGGATGGGGTTGCGGGTCTGGAAGCCGACGACGCGCCGCCAGCCACGCCGGTCGAACATGCGGCGGGTCTGGGCCGGCGTATGTCGGAACTCGGGGAATTCCAGATCACTGGGCATTCGCAGCAGATGAACTGGACCGCCCAGCAGAACGTCTTCCTGTTCGTAGACGCGCTTGACGCCAGGATGGGCGTCGTCCGTCGTGCGGTAGACTTCCTTTGCTTCGGCGAGTTTGTCGTAGTGGAACTTCTCTTCAAGCTCGAGAATCGCCAGCATCCGATCCTCCGGATCGACAAGGGCGATCTCGTCGCCTGGGTTGAGGCCGGCTGCCACCCCCTCACTCACGGGTAACGTCACGGGAATCGGCCACACCGTGCCGTCAGCCAGGCGCATCTCGCGCACGACGCGCTCGTAGTCGGCCTGAGTCATGAAGCCTGAAAGCGGGCTGTAGGCACCGATGGCCACCATCTCCAGATCGCTGATGGACATAGGAGAAAGCTGAATGTGAGGCAACTGCGCGGCGCGATCGAGCATCCGCTCGCGTCGCGGCCCCCGGATAACGCGATCAACGAGCTTGCCACCGTGCGGGGGAATTGGGCCACTATCCAAAATAAGTCCTCCTTACTTCAAACTAGCTTGACAATGTTAAATTGCCTGGCGTGCTGGGCGAAGGTCTCCTGACCGAGCCCCATTCGCCTCGGTCAGGAGACCTTCGGCGAGCAAGAGGCTGTTTCTGAACCGAATTTAACATTGTCAAACTAGTTACATGGTGAAGGGCCGTGCCAGAGGCGCGGCCCTGTTCGAGTCGCTACGACGAATGGATTATATTCAAGATCGGGCCTGTGTCAAAGATGATAACGCGACAGCTGAACGCTTACTCTTCATCAACGCCCGCCGACAGCCACGGTGGCGGCGGGCCAAGAACCACAATCCCCTCTTCTAGCCGCTCCAAGTTGCGGCGCGCCGCCTGGTTGGAGGGGTCTACTTCCACCGCCCGGCGGTAGTACTTCTCCGCCTGTTCCAGGTCCAACTGATCTTCGTAGCAAGCTCCCAGGCTCTGGTAGGCCGCCGACCAGGTGGGGTCCAGGCGAATGGCCTCCTCCAAGGTGCGGACGGCATCCTGGGAACGTCCCAGGTGCTGGTAGGCGCGGGCCAGGTTGATCAGACCCGTGGGATCGCGATCGCGCAAGCGCTCTCGGCCCAGCTTGGACAGCCGGATGCACTCCTCGTAGTCTTCCTCCATCAAGGCGGCGTAGGCCAGGGAAAAGTAGGCGTCGGGATCGTCGGGAGCCAACTCGAGATAGAAGTTCATCACGGCCCGCGACTCCTCGACCTGATCCAGGTTGCCGTAGGCCTGCGCCAGGTTGAAGAACGCTTCCGGTCCTGCCATACCCTCAGTCATCAGCACGATGGCGCGCTGGAACTCGGGGATGGTTTGTTGATATTGCCCGCGTCCGAAAGCTTGCCGGCCAGCCTCGTAATGACGGTTTATTGCCGCATGCCGCTCGGCCGGAGAGAGCCGTGCCCGCTGCCGCTCACCATAGGCGCGGATCTCTGTCGGGATCTCCGGGAAATCGGCCGGCAGGGGTATCGGCTCACCGACCTGCACCCCGCCGAGCTTTGCCAGTAGCTGGCCCATCAGCCCACCGCCGGCCGGACTGGGCTGAGCGGACCCGGCTGACCGCTGCGTTTCTCGTTTCCGCTTGGTTTGCTTCTTCCGCCGGCGCCGCTGCCGGCCTTTCCTATCTCGCTTTTTGCTCATAGTTTCTTCCTCCTTCGACAGAGTCCGTCGAGGCCCACCTCGTCAGGCCGTGGCGGATTCTAGATTGACAATCACTCGCACGCCGGGCAGGTTGACCTCGATCTCGCGAATGTTGGTAGACAGCACCAGCCGGTCGTCGACGATGGCGCTTTCCAGTTCCATAGCATGTTCAGATTGTTCTGCCCGGTCCAACATGGCAAAAACCAATTCGGCTGGGATTTCATCATCCGGACCGGCCGGCCGATCGATGAATGCCTCCACCATTTGTTTAAATTCCTTATCATCCATCTCGCCAATCAATTTGTCAGATATCTTGTCAGACTCGGCCATGGTCATGATTGTACCCTCAGCAGTTGCCTCTCAAGTTGTAACACAGCCGGCAGGGACGGACGAACTCCGTTCACCGTCAACCGAATCTCGCTATGAGTCTCCAACTCCCTCGCTTGCCCTCACTGATGATTATACGGCAGGATGCCGGCAATGGCAAAGGAGTCGCGCTTGACATCTCCGAGCGAGGATAGTATGCTTGCGACTGTTATCAGTTTTGACTATCAAAAATCCCAGTCCGCTTTATTACCCATCTTGATAGTCAAAACTGACCACCAACAACGAGAGGAGCGTGTAAGTTATGGCCAGAGTCGTTGAACCGAAAGTCTACCTCGTCGGCGAAACACGCATCGTCGCAGAGGGGTTAAACGAATACCTGTCGGATTTGGGCGTCTCCGATTGGGAGACAGATGCCCCCACCGACGCTGAGAAGATGTGCGAGGTGATGGGCCGGCTCTGCTACCGCAGCTTCAGCCCGGATCTCAACCCCAATGTGTCGAAGGTCCGCCAGGGCAACGCGACCTATCTCTCAAATATCGTCAAGTCGCGCCACGGTTCGGTTCTCGAGCATGCCTTCTTCAATTTCATCATCAGTGGCTGTTCACGTGTCTTCACTCACGAGCTTGTTCGCCATCGCGTCGGTGTGGCAATCTCGCAGGAAAGTCTCAGATTCGTTCGCCTCGACCAAATCGACTTCCCCGTTCCAACGCTGATTCGAGAGAACGAGGAAGCCATGACAATCTTCGTGAGGACAATCGAAGAGCTGGAGCGGATGCAGGTCGAGCTGGCCGGCGTTCTGGACGTTGAGGACAAGGCGTTCCATGAGAAGAAAAAGATCACGTCCGCCATGCGCCGCATTGCGCCCCAGGGGTTGGGCACATCGATCGGATGGTCGGCCAACGCACGAACGATCCGCCACATCTTGGAGATGCGGACTGATCCCGCGGCCGAAGAGGAAATCAGACGTGTTTTTGGCCTCATCGGCCAGATCATGACGGAGCGGTACCCCAATCTGTTCGGCGACTACGAAGTCGAAATCGTCGAGGGGCTGCCCGCCTTCCGCACCGAATATCGGAAGGTGTAGCACATCGGATGTTGGGAACTGCGACGGCAGCAGCCTCAGCAGCTACGTCATTCAACCGTAAACGGTAGGCACGGAACGGGGCAACCGCAAGTTCTTGCTCCCTGTCTCTGTTCTATCTTAGTCTCGCTAT
>JAANWY010000336.1 GCA_018263655.1 Anaerolineales bacterium
GCCATTTTGCTTCACCTGCAGTTCACATGATCGCAGTTCACACTATGGGTTCGCCCAGGCGTTCAGAAATCTCCAACAGATGCTCCCACTGATGTTCGAGCATGCGGCGCAGGGCCCGGTGGGCGGTCCGGTGACCTGGCCGTGGGGGACGGACTGCCGGCGTTCAGTCTCGGTCACGACCTCCAGTCGCGCGCTGGCAATCTGCCACAGGTGGGTCAGCGCGGCGGGCAAATCCTCCGCGCCTTGCCGTACGTCTCGGATAGCTTGGGACAGGCCGTCTACCTTGCCTACCTGGTAACGCAGGTAGACCCCATGCGATTCGGCGACGTGCTCCAGAATGCCATAGATCGAGCGGCCCCTACCTTCTGGCTCGGCGAGCAGTTGCTCGCGCGGCAGGTCGCGGATCAATTGTAGCATATCGGCCTGCATCCAGGCCAGCCGGCGGAGATAGACGTTCAGATCTTCGGCGCTCAGGGGTTGGAGGTCGGGACCGAAGCCCGGTGTCGGGTCGCCGTAGCCCAGCCAGGAGCCTTCCATGACGTGCTCGGCGATCACGGTGGTGAAATCGTCCTCCGGCCGGATGGCTTCGCCGTATCGCTGCAAGAAGCGCAGGTACGCCCGGATCGCGTCGGGCGCGGCCTCCAGCGCCGCTTCCGTGGTTGGCCGGCGGGCGATACAGCCCAGCAGATCGAGCACGTGGACCATGGTTGTGCGCCGGCGCGGGCCGGACTCGGGGTAGAGGGCATATTCAGTCATGATGCTTCCGCTCGTCCGTCAGATCATACAACTCGTAGACCAGCCGGCCCATCTGCCGGCCCGAACGGGCATGAAGTGCCCGTTCTACAGAGTAGCGCCCCATGAAGTGGGGCTTTGGGCATCGCCACGGGAACAGAAGCCGGCCTTCAGCCGGCGCCGCTTCGTAGCCGTGGGACTTCCCTTCGATAAACTCAGGACACTGCATCCCACGGCGGGCCGGCTCGTGGCATCGATCTGGGGCTGGAGGACGCTCCTGGCCAGGGGAAGTTGGTCTCCGTCAGGTGCGATGGGCACGCACTGCCCAGGTCGTGTTCTGCTCTCGTGAGCCGGCCCAACCGTTGGGTGGAATGAGAGTTGGAACCGCCGATTTGCCTCTACTCGTCACTTCCAGTTTTCGTGGCAGTGGCCAGGCGCTTTTCCGGCACAAGCGAAATTAGCGTGCGTAGTGCACGATTGACGGCCTCTGAGTTCGGAAAGTACTCATCCACAACCGGCATCGTTTTAGCCATAGGTCTCCTCTTCATCCCGTCCATGCTACGACCCTTGCGAAGGTTTGTGCGGTGGTCTTACCAGTATGTCCTGTTTCCATGAGCCGGCGGTTCTCCGGTGAATGGCTTCGCGGAACCTTCGCAAGGGTTGTCACTCATACGGCAAAGCTAGCAGGAAAGAAATCAGATCCTGGATTTCGGCCTCGGTCAGGAGGCCGCGCACGTCGTGTTCGCTCTCCGGACTGGGGTAGGTGAGGGCATCGTAGAGCGTGCCGGCACTGCCGTCGTGGAAGTAGGGCGCGCTGTCGTACAGGCCCCGCAAGGTGGGCGTGTCGAAGGCCGGCCCGATCCGCTCGTCGGATGTGACGGTGCCTACGTCGTGGGTCTCGCGGTCGGTGTAGAAAGGCGGTGGGTGGCAGTCGATGCATTCTAGATCGGGATCCTCGAAGATGGCTTTGCCCCGTTCTTCGGCTTCGGTCAACGGCTCGCCGCCGGCGTGGGACGGGCTCAGCGGGATTTGCAGTGAGTCGATGAAGGTCGCCAGGCAGTCCAGGTCGTAGGAGCGGCCCTGGTTGGGCGGCTGGTGCACGCAGTCCACGGGGGAGAGGGAGCAGTTCATCTCGCCCTCGATGAGCCCGCTGCCGAAGTTCTCTTTGCGGATGACGAACTCGCTGTCGGCGCTCTCATCCCACTCGGCCGACCAGCGCAGGGGGTAGGTCTGGATCATGCCGAGGAGGCTGGTGGTGTTGCGCGGGCCGGCGAACCCGAAGAACCACGTGCGTCCGTCGTGCTCACCCTCGAAGTGGCAGGTGTTGCAACTGATCCACTGCGCTTTGCTCACGCGGGGATCGTGGCTGCTGTGGAACAGTCGCTTGCCGTTCAGCAGGACGGGCGGCAGCGGGATGCGGGTGACGTCGATGGTGGCCGTGACGGTGTAGGCAGCGGTGTCGATGACCGAGACGGTGCCGGCCAGGGTGTTGTTCACGTAGGCCGTGGCACCATCGGGTGAGAGCACGATGCCGCGTGGGTTGTCTTCCACCTCGATGTGGGCGGCGAGCCGGCGGCCGGCCAGATCCACCACCGAGACGTCGTTGCTGGCCGCGTTCACCACCCACAGCTCCCCACCATCCGGCGTGACGACCGCGTCGAACGGGAGCCCCACGCCGGGCGGGTCCAGCGTGCCCAGATCGATCTGATGTCCCACCATGTGCTGCTGCGTCGTCAGGTCAACGAGCGACACCAGCGGAAAGACCGTGGTATCGAAGGTCAGCGCGCGGTTGGTGGTGTTGGAGCGGGTGTGGGGGACGTAGGCGGTGCGGCCGTCAGGCGAGAGGACGATGGACTGGACGAGGTTGCTGTCGGGCCACAGTTGGAGATTGGAGAATGGAGAATGGAGATTGGAGACCTGTCCTGAGCCTAGTCGAAGGGTTGAAGATTGGAGGTTAATCTCTAATCTCCAATCTCTAATCTCCTGCGATGCTTTGAGGAGAAGAGGCAGAAAGGTGATGTGACGGTCTAGCGCTATGATGCTGACCTGGCCGGTGAGAAGGTGGGTGACGTAGAGAGTGCGGCCGCGCCGTCCTGAGCCTGTCGAAGGGTCGTCGCTGATGGCCAGGCCGCTGGGTCGGTCGGCGGTGGGGGTGGTGTTGATGATTTCTAGGGTCGCGGCGTCGATGGTGGCCAGGCGGTCGATGCCCTGTTCAGCGACGTAGAGGCGGTCGCCGGCGGGGTGCACGACCACGCCGTAAGGCCGGCGACCGACAGAGATCTCGGCGACGACGCTGTGGCTGGAGAGATCCACGACCGAGATACTGTCCGACCCTCGATTGGCGACGTACGCACGCTGGCCGGCATCGTCCGCGGCGACGGTGCGCGGGTCCACGCCGACGCGAATCTCGTCCACGGCTGCCCAGCTAGCGGCGTCCACCAGGGTGATGGAGTTAGAGTCAGGGTTGACGACCAGCACCGTGGCGCCGTCAGGCGTAATCGCGATAGCGGAACTGGAGCGCTTGATGTCGCCGGAACCCCAGGTTGGCCTGGCCGGCCGGCGAGGAATGTGGCTGGCCAGGAGTAGCGAACACACGCTGAGGAGGCCGATGAGCAAGGTGAGCGGGCGGTTCATGGTACCCCTCCTTGTGCCCTGAATACTGCCGCTGGGGAGATGGGGACGCTTGATTGCGGATGCGTCAGCTACAGTCTATCATACGGAAGCCGGCCTGTCAATTGCGGTGATGGCAATGTCTGCTCCACCTCGGCTTACCTGTTGACGAATTGCAGCGCGCATGATACAATGAAGGCAATTACCTTGACAATGTTAAGTTCGGTTCAGAAACAGCCTTTTGCTCGCCGAAGGTCTCCTGACCGAGGCGAATGGGGCCCTTCGTCAGGCTCAGGACGCCGCTCGGTCAGGAGACCTTCGCCCAGCACGCCAGGCAACT
>JAANWY010000337.1 GCA_018263655.1 Anaerolineales bacterium
TTACCTTTTTTGTTTTTGTCCGTGTTTCTTTCCGTCCGTGGGGGACTAGTGATCGCCCCTCAGCTTGGGGTGTATTACGTATAACGGAACTGTTAACTGGTCACTGGTCGCTGGTCGCTAATATTCGTGATGCGGATGCCGGCATTGCGGCTCTTGTAGCGCTTGTTCAGCGCGATCAACACAGACGTCATGCCCTCGACGACGGTGGCGTTGATCAGCGGGCCGGCGTCGAGGCCACGCATGCCGGCTCTGCCGGCCAGGTCGATCACGGTCTCCTTGGCTGCGCGGTCGTCGCCGCAGACCAACACATCCGAGTCGATGTCGTGGTCCAAGTCTTGCAAGTGGCCAGCGGCAATGTTCTGGAAAGCGGCTACGACTGTCACGTCCTCGCCAAGAAACGCTTGCGCCTGAACGGCGGCTGAGCCTTCCTCCAATATCTGGACGCGTGCCGGGTTCTTCGGATCGATGGGGGCGGTCACGTCGATGAGGATCTTGCCCGCGAGGGCCGGCTGGATGTCCTCCAAGATCGGGCGGTGGGCGGCAGATCGGAAGAGCACCACGTCAAGAACTCCGGCCGCGGCCGCGTCGCGGTTTGCCAGTCCGCCAATGCGCTCTTCGGCGAGCTTTTCGTTCAATTCGCCGGCCACGCGCCCCGCCTTCTCTGCTTTGCGCGAGCCGATGATCACGTCGAGGCCGGCCTTGGCCCAGCGCAAGCTCAACCCCGATCCTTCACTGCCGGTTCCACCTATCACTGCAATCGTCGTCGCGTCTTCAACCATGCTTACTGCAATTCTCCTCGTCGTCAAGAGCACCTCGTTCTCGCAGAAATCGTTCCATGCTGGTCGAGTTGGTCGAGGAAGTTGGCTACAGTGTCCAGTTCCGGCATGGTCAGGTAGCCGGCGCCCGACTCTTGCAACCACTTTCCTCGTTCTTGCCCAGACATGCTCCTCAACTCGTTTGTAGTCAGCGCTTCAGCGCTCGCAAAGCGCACTCGAAGTGCGCACTACGAACCTGACAACTCCTCAAATCGCTTCCAGACGTCTCGCGCAACTTCGCGGGCGCGGCCGGCAATAGCCTCCTCATCCAATGTCAAGAGTTCGCGGTCTTTCATCAACAGCCGGCCTCCACAGATCGTGTGCGTCACGTGCGAGCCGTCTATCCCGAAGGCGACGTGCCACGGCAGGTTGCCGGCCGTCAGCGGCGTTGGCGGATAGTAGTCCAGCAAAATCACGTCAGCGTAAGCGCCCGGCGATAGCTGGCCGATGGGCTGCGGAAAGAACAGGTTCGCCAAGCGAGCGTTGTTGTTCACCGCCATCTTCAGCACCTGATCGGCGCCCATGACGCGCGGATCGTCGCGGTGCACTTTGTGCAGCAAATAGGCGGTCTTCATCTCAGTGAACATGTTGTTAGAGAAGCCATCGTTGCCGAGGCCGACCGGCATCCCGCCGCGCAGCATGGCCGGCACATCGGCCACCCCCACGGCGTTGTTCATGTTGGAGCGCGGCTGGTGCGTCACCCAGGTGCCGGTGTCGCGCAGAGTCTCCATCTCCCAGGCATCAATGTCGATAGCGTGGGCCACGATGGTCTGCTCGCCCAAAATACCGCGCTCGGCAAGCCGATCGATGGTACGCGTGTCGTACGTCTCTAGCGCATGCTCACGGTCGGCCGGCCCCTCGGCGGCGTGAATGTGGAACCCGACACCGAGTCGTTCTGCCACATCGACACATTGTTCAAGTGTCTCGTCCGTCAGCGTCAGAGAGGCGTGGAGCCCGAAGGTACCGGCCAGTCGTTCGCCGAGCTCGCCCTCCAGTTCTCGCGCTCTGCGGATGAAGCGTTCGTTCTCGCGGATGCCGGCTTCAGCCACTGCCGAGCCGTCTCGATCCGTCACCTCGTAGCACAGACACGCTCGGATGCCGGCCTCCTCGACGGCGTCAGCAATGATGTCCAGCGAACCGTCGATGGCACGATTGCTGGCATGGTGATCGATCAGCGTCGTCGTACCGTGGCGAACGGCGTCGACCAGCGGGACGAGGGTGCTGTAGCGGATGGCCTCCTCGTCCAGGCTGCGGTCGAGCTGCCACCACAGGCGCGCCAGGATTTCGGGAAAGCTCTTCATCGGCGGGCCTGCGATTGCCAGGCCGCGAGCGAAGGCGCCGTAGGAGTGGGTGTGTGCGCAGATGTTGCCCGGCATGACGAGCTTGCCGCCGGCATCCAACACCTCGGCGTCGGGAAACATCGCCCGCAAGTCGCTCGTTTTACCCACATCCGTGATGTGGTCGCCATCGATGTGGAGCGCACCGTTTTCGATTAGGTGCGCACCATGGTGCGCATCGTCGCCAAACGTGACGAGTGTTCCGTGAGTGATAAGCATACTCATGACGCCTGTTGTCTCTCGCCCGGGACGACCAGCACCGGGCGTTTGGTGTTGTCAAGTACGCGGCGGGTGATGTTCCCCACCAGCAGTCGCCAAGGCGCAGCCGGCACCGATGAACCGATCACGATGAGATCGTAGTCTCCCTCGACTGCCTCGCGTATGATCTCTTCCTCCACTAACCCACGCCGCAGTTCGACATCACCCTCAATTTGGCGATCATTCATCATTCGGGCACCTTTGCGCAACTGGCGGCCTTCGTTGGTATCTGATTGCATGAGTTCGGGTAGCGTTGCCTCCATTTCCTCGAGGCCGGTGTACATCTGGGGAACGGGGCTCGTGACGTGGAGGAGCGTAGCGTTCGCACCGACTTTCTGGGCTAGCTCTGTGCCGAAACAGATGGTTGGCTCGCCTTCCGGACGTCCGCCGACAGCGACGAGGATGTCGGTGATTTGCGGGCGCGGTTGCCGGGCGATGAGAACGGGGATATCGGAGTGTTCGAGGACGCGGAACGAGACGGTGCCCAGCAAGAACCGTGTCAGCCGCGACCGTCCGCGTGCCCCCATAACGATGAGATCGTAGCCGTCTTCTTCCATCTCCCGCAGGATCTGCTCGGCGGCGTGGCCGTGGCGTAGCTTGACGGTGTGCTGGATCCCTCGGTCTTCCAGCAGCCGGTCTGCGTCTTCCAGGGCCAGCTGGGCTAGGTCTGCTCGGTCCGAATCTTCAATGACGCCGAGTACCGTGATGTTGGCGGTAGCTTGGTTCGCCAGCGTACAGGCGAACTCCAGCGCCTGGCGGGCATGCTCCGAGCCATCTGTGGGGGCCAGTATGTGCATCTTAAACACCTCTCTCACATTCTTATGCCGTTAGGTGACTACTCAGGTTACCGCCCTCGCAGTAGAGAAATGCGGAAAAATGGGGGTCCGTGGGGGGCGGCCGCCCCCCACGGACCCCCATTTTTCCGGTCTCCTCTTGTGTAGGCACGAAGTGCCTGAGTAGTTACGCCGTTAGTTTGAGGAGAACCATGACTGCACCGATAAGGGGTAGGACTGAGAAAGCTAATCTGATCTTTGGCCCACTCACATAGCTGGTCGATATGGCGCCAATCTGTGCGCCGACTGCGGCGCCAGTCTGCATGACTAGGGCCATGAGGATGTCCACGTTGCCTTTGATGGCGTGGGTAACAGTACCGAACCCGGCTGAAATAACAATCTCGAACAGGTCTGTGCCGACGGCCACGTGAGTTGGTACACCGATCAAATAGACCAGCATAGGCATGCGGACGAAGCCACCACCAACGCCCAACACGCCGGCCAGCACGCCCGTGATGAATCCGACGGCTAGCACGGTCCAGAGTGAAATGGAGCCGATACCCGATTGAGGGAGTGAGATCATGGGGCGTAGCGAAATACCGTGCACCCGCGTCGCGATGCCTTCAAACCCGAGCGCATCTTCGACGCCTAAGGCTTCCTCAGCAACGAGCGGGTCCGCTTCAGGCCCGGTCGCCTTTTTCCGGAGAGCTCTGAGGCTCTCCCAGGCTGTGAACACGCTGATGACGAGCAGGATGGCTACGTAGGCTGTGCCGACGACTGTGTCAACTGAACCGGTGTGTTTGAGACGTTCGATGACTTGTGCTCCCAGCTCGACGCCTGGAATTGTGCCGGCCACCATGAGCGTACCTAGTTTGATGTCTACGTGGCCCAGGGCGCGGTGGCGCCGGGCTGCGACAAGGGACTTGCCCGTCATGTGCGCCAGATCTGTGCCAACAACGAAGTTCATCGGCACGCCGGCCCAGAACATCATTGGGCCAGCGAGAAAGCCCCCGCCGACACCGAAGAATCCACCCAAGATGCCGACCAGGAATCCGATGCCGGCTAAGAACAAGGGGTTGACTGTGACGCCTGCGATAGGGAATTCCATACACACTTTCTATTCTAGATCTTCCGGTCGGAGTTGCTCGAGAAGGAATGAGGTCACATATTCCAGAACGATGCCTTGAGCGAGCATCAGGCCCAGGGCAACGAAGGCATAAGTGATCAGATTGCTATGGAAGAGTTGATTGAGCGGCTCTGCCAACCACCTCAGTACCACAAGGAAGTACGCGATGACCAGAATGCCGTAAACGATCAACTCCAGCAGAAAGTTGCGAACCAAGGTCTGCGCGTCTGGTTCCGGCGATACGATTTTCTTTCTTGGGTGATGCTTAGAGACTTCGTTCATAGTTTGGAAGGATACGGAACGCTTGCTACCGGGCATTACACTTATGGAGCCAAGGATTGGAAATCCCTGACTGAAATTATAGCACAGATTCGGCTAGGTGTCACCTGACAGCAACCTCCCAACCTTCAATCCGAAACCGTCGCCCCGGCCATCATCAACCCGAGCTCTTCCACGTCAGCCTCATCGGCCGGCATCTCGCCGACAATCTTGCCCTCGTAGATCACGGCGATGCGGTCGCTCAGGGACTGAATCTCGTCCAGATCCTCGGAGATGAGGAGGATGCCAGTGCCTTGGCCGCGCTGTTCGATCAGCCGCTGGTGGATGTACTCCGTGGCACCAATGTCGACACCGCGCGTCGGCTGGGCAGCGATCAAGACTTTCGGCGTACGGGACAGCTCGCGGGCGAGGATCAGCTTCTGGATGTTGCCACCGGATAGGTTCTTCGTCGGCGTCTCCTGGCTCGGCGTGCGCACGTCGTAGTTCTGGATCAGATCCTCCGCGTGTTTTCGGATGGCGTTCAGGTCCATGAACCACCCCCGCGTCAGGGCCGGCGTCGCGTGCGTTTCCAGAATTGCATTTTCGGCCACGGTGAAGTCTTGGATGACGCCCATGGTCAGGCGTTCTTCGGGGATGTAGGCCAAGCCGGCGTCGATAACTTTGTCGGGGGGCTGGTTCGTCACATCCTGGCCGGCCAGACGCACCTGTCCCGCCGTCGCCTCGCGGAGTCCGGTGATCACTTCGGCCAGCTCGCGTTGTCCGTTGCCAGAGACGCCCGCCAGGCCCAGGGTCTCGCCGGCTCGCACCTGCAGCGACACGCCGTTGAGGGCTGGTACCTCGCGGTCACTCAGGCAGTGCACGTCGTCGACGTCCAGCACGACCGATCCTGGTTCTACCTCGGGTTTCTCTAGACGCTCGATCACCTCCCGGCCCACCATCATCCGCGCCAGCGCGCTGCGGTCCGTGTCCTCCGTCTCGACCTCGCCGACGACGCGGCCCAGGCGCAACACGGTCACGCGATCGCTGACGGCAAAGACTTCGCGCAGCTTGTGAGTGATGAAAATCAGGGCGTGGCCATCCTCCCTCATCTGGTTCAGCGTGACGAAGAGCTCGTCGACTTCCTGTGGCGTCAGCACAGCGGTGGGCTCGTCCAGGATCAGCAGCGCCGCGCCGCGATAGAGGGCCTTCAGGATCTCGGCGATTTGCTTTTCTCCGACGGAGAGCTGCC
>JAANWY010000338.1 GCA_018263655.1 Anaerolineales bacterium
CATTCACCGATCCGCTGGCGGCTCGCGTCGATGTCGCAGCCGGCGGCGAAGTCACGCTGGCGCTAGAACAAGCCGTGGCTAACCCCGAGAAGTGGTCGGCTGAGCACCCGTATCTGTACACCCTGCTGCTCTCGCTGAAGGACGAGGCCGGCGAGGTTCTGGAAATCGAGAGCAACAGGGTCGGCTTCCGCAAGATCGAAGTCAGAGGTGGACAAATCCACGTCAACGGTGTGCCCATTCTGATCAAGGGCGTGAACCGGCACGAGCATGACCCCGACGCCGGCCACACGGTCACCGTAGACTCGATGCTCCAGGACATCCGGTTGATGAAGCAGTTCAACATCAACGCCGTTCGCACCTCGCATTACGCCAACGATCCGCGCTGGTATGATCTGTGCGATGAATACGGCATCTACGTTTTCGATGAGGCCAACATCGAGTCGCACGGCGTCTGGGATAAGCTGACCAAGGACCCGGCGTGGGAGACCGCTTTCATGGAGCGCATCATCCGCATGGTGGAGCGCGACAAGAACCACCCCTGCGTACTCGTCTGGTCGCTGGGCAACGAGTCTGGTTACGGGCCGAACCACGATGCTGCGGCCCATTGGATTCACGAGAACGACCCTACGCGGCCCGTCCACTACCATCCGGCGGAGGATGCGCCCATCGTCGATGTCTTGGGACCCATGTACCCAAGTGTGGATCGCATTATTGAGATGGCCCAGGACCCGGATGAGACCCGTCCGGTCGTGATGTGCGAGTACGCTCACTCCATGGGCAACAGCACAGGCAATCTGAAAGAATACTGGGAAGCGGTTGAACGGTACAAGCGACTGCAGGGCGGCTTCATCTGGGACTGGGTTGATCAGGGGCTCCGGCAAGTGACGGGAGATGGCGAGGAGTGGTTCGCCTACGGCGGCGATTTCGGTGATGAGCCTAACGACGGCAACTTCTGTATCAATGGCTTGGTCTGGCCCGATCGCAAGCCCCACCCCGCGCTCTGGGAGTACAAGAAGGTGCTGGAACCGGTGCGGGTCGAGCCGGTCGACCTGCTGAGCGGGAAGGTTCGTATTGTTAACAACTATGGTTTCTCCGACCTGAGCGGTTTGGACATCGCGTGGACGTTGTCTGCCGGCGGTGAGGCACTCCAGTCGGGCGAGCTGACTAGCCTGAACACGCCGGCGGGTGCCAGTGAAAGTGTAACGATTCCATTCCGACAATCGGCGCTGATGCCAGACACGGAGTACTGGCTGACGATGAGCTTCACGCTGGCCCAGGACACGCCGTGGGCTGAGCGGGGACACGAGGTCGCCTGGGCACAGTTCAAGTTGCCATTCGCCGTTCCCGCCGAAGAGCCGTTGGACGTGGCCGGCATGCCGGCGCTGCAGTTGGAGGAATCCGCAGCGACGATCGTGGTACATGGAGAGGACTTCAGCCTGACCTTCGACAAGGAGACAGGCCGCATCGAGTCTTGGAGATTCGGGAACAAGGAGTTGGTACGCGAGGGACCTGGACTCAACGTCTGGCGCGCCCCTACAGACAATGACGCCAACACGTGGGGGGATCAGACACTGGCGATCCGCTGGCGCGAGGCAGGGCTGGACCGGCTGCGCGAGCGGGTAGAATCCGTGCAGGTGCACCGGCTCAGCACGCAGCTCGTCCAGTTGACTGTGCACTCCATCCACGCACCCGCAATAGAAGATGCGTCACTCGGGATTGAAAGCGATTACGTCTACACGATCTACGGCAACGGCGACGTCGTGATCGATCACCGTGTGGTTCCGAGTGGGGATTTACCGCCTCTGCCTCGGATCGGCCTCCAGATGCGCCTGCCGGGCGGGTACAACAACTTCACCTGGTATGGGCGTGGTCCCTACGAGACGTACGCCGACCGCAAGCTGGGGGCGAGAATCGGCGTGTACAGCAGCTCGGTGGATGACCAATACGTGCCGTACATCACGCCCCAAGAAAACGGTAACAAGACAGATGTGCGATGGGTGACGCTCACCGACGATGACGGTGTGGGCCTATTGATCGTAGGGGTGCCGCTGTTGAACGTCAGTGCCCATCACTTCACCACACAGGACCTGACCGAAGCCGGCCACACCTACGAGCTCGAGCGGCGAGACGACATCACCTTGAACCTCGATTATGCTCAGTCAGGGCTGGGCAACGCGAGTTGCGGCCCGGGCGTTCTGCCCCAGTATCTGCTCAAGCCCCGCGAGTACCGTTACAGTCTGCGGCTGAGGCCGGTTTCTCCACAAGAATCTCTGAGCGTCCTGGCGTGATCGTTTTTGACTATCAAGTCCGCGGCAATAGCCAAGGAAATCGGCTATGTTCGTAGTAGCGACTTCAGTCGCTTTGTTAGCCTCAAAGAGTCGAAAACTGGTAAGCGTTCAGGGGGCAACCCATGGAGCATCCCTTCGACAGGCCCTTCGACAGGCCCTTCGACAGGCTCAGGACGCCGCTCAGGACGTCGCTTCGATACGGTCTCCACTTCG
>JAANWY010000339.1 GCA_018263655.1 Anaerolineales bacterium
AGCAAGGGGCTGCGCTACGGCGTGCTGGCCAATATGCGCGACCTGGCTGTCTACACGCTCCACTCACAGCAGCCCGAAGCGGGTTACAGCTTCAGTTTCCGCCAACTCTACGAGCTTGGAAGTGAACACGGCGATTACCAACAGAACCCGACGGCCGCGTTGGAAGCACAGAATACAAAACGCTTCCTGGCCTTTGTCCAGCGCTTCCAACGCCGCGAGCTGGACTGGGCGGGCAAGGTTCAGGCTATTATCGACGCCCGCCACGGCCCCCACGATGCCGAACTCGATCTGGATGGCTTGGTGCGCCGCCTGCACGAGATCGTCGCTGTATTACACGAGGACGTCCGCCAGCAGCGAGCCACGCTGCCCCAGGCGCTGCGGTACAACAATGACCGCAAAGAGAGGATTGCCCTGGAGATTGACGCCATCGCCCGTGAAATCGACCCCGCCACGCCGGAGCGGGAGGTCAAAGCGGCCACGTTGAAGACACTGTTGAGCGCCGCCGACGACACCACCGACGGCCAGGCCGTCGACCGCTACCTCTATCGGGTGGCCTACTTTGCCATGACGCGGGTGCTGTTGGCCCGCATCTGGGAGGACATCGGCTTCATCAAGCAGACCCTCTACGACGGCGGCTTTGAGCAGTGGTATGAGTACTACAATGCGGAGATTCAGCGGGTGCTAAGGCAGGCATTCCACTTTGCGCGGGAGCGCTACTCTTGGCTCTACGGGGTGGAGAATAACTACACCTGGCATACCCCTTCGGAAGGGGCGCTGGTGGACGTGCTCTACGACTTCTCTCGCTTCGATTTCCGTCACCTGGATTCAGACGTGTTGGGTACCGTCTACGAAGCATACCTGGATAAGACCGACCGCAAGAACAAAGGGCAGTACTACACTCCCCGACCGATAGTGCAGTTTATCTGGGATCGAGTGGGGTTCAACACGCCGGCAAAGGTCTTTCACTTTGAGGGCGGGGAACGCAGGCCACGGGTGGTCCTCGACTTTTGCACGGGATCGGGCGGCTTTCTGGTCGAGGCGGCGCGGCGGGTGCGCGAGACGGTGTTGGGTGCTGATTTCGATCCCGACGATCCAACCTCTCTGGATGCAGTCAGCCTGGACGACCTGATATTAGTGATGACGGCCATCATCGAGGGGTTGCGCGGCAGCGAGATCAACGCCTTCGCCTACTACCTAACCGAAGTCAATCTGCTAATTCAACTGACGCCCATCATCGCCGCTATCCAGAAGAAAGCGCCCCATGCCCTGCGCTTTGGGCAGGACTACGCCCTAGCCGTCATCCACCAAGATTCACTAAGGTTGCACGACCGCCTACAGCGCAGCCTGGTGACAATTGAAGGCGAAGCGGTTGAGGGGGCTACCGAGGCTGGTGAGGTGTATGAACAGGACCGTCGCCACGATATCATGAGTCTGGGGGGCTTCAAGCGCACCGTCTATGCCTGGCTCAAGGACGAGCGCCAGGCCGACTACGTCTGCTCCAATCCGCCCTACGTGGGCGAGAAGGGTCACAAGGAACTGTTCCGCTACGTCCGCCAGAACTTCCCCTACTGGAAGGACTACTATCAGGGCAAGATGGATTATCTCTATTGGTTCGTCATCCTGGGGCTGAGCAAACTGCGCGACGGCGGGCGGCTGGGCTACATCACCACCAGCTACTGGCCCACCGCCGACGGCGCAGCCACCCTGCGGCACTACATCTTGGAGCACGCAAAGATCGTGGAGATGATTGACTTTGGTGACACGCGTATCTTCTCCGACGCGCCTGGCCAGCACAACATGGTCTTCGTGTTGGAGCGCTGCAACGATGCCGAAGCGCGGGCTGCCAACCGCCCCCGTCTGGTCAGGGTGAAACAGGAGTTTGAGGGGGAGACAATTGAGGAACGGTTGACTAGGCTGCTAAACCATATTCGGGCGCATATCGATACTGACGGATATGAAGACAATTACATTCTTTCCTTCATAAGCGATGCAAACCAAGAATCGCTGTCATCCGATCCTTGGTCATTCGCTAGCGATAGAGTGGGCAGTGTTCTTGACTGGATCGGTGCGAGTGGTCCTGGTTTAGCAACTGATGGAGGGCCGTGCAGCGTGAATTGTGGTGCACAATCAAGTGCTGACAAAGTGAGTAATCGAAACATCGACCTTCTTCCTGCGGCGACAGTTAGAGAGAATCACATACGAACTGGAGACGGGATTTTCGTCGTTACTGAAAAGGAAGCGCAGCACAAGAACCTGCTTGGTTCCAGCCTAGTCAAGCGCCTCTACAAGAATTCAGATATTGCTCCCTACGTTGTAGATGATACCGGCAGTGAGATACGATATTTGATTTACACAGATGATGATGTTGAAATATCTGATCATCCTAACGTAGAAAAGCACCTGATGCTCTTTAGACCTATACTCGGAGCACGCAGAGAATGTCAAGAGGGGAAGCGCTTGTGGTCTAGTTTACACTGGCCGCGAGAACGGGCTATGTTTGAAGGGCCTAAACTTCTGAACCCTCAACGTGCGCTGCGCAATATATTTGCCTATTCAGACATCCCAGTTTACACAAGCGTAGATGTTTACTATACCACGCTTAAGCCTGAGACACTCGAAGACCTGAAGTATGTTTGTGCTCTGTTGAACTCAGCAGTTTGCGGCTTTTGGTTAGAGCACAAAGGAAAGAAGAAAGGCGATGCACTAGAGTTGTATTCTACTCCTCTATCCCAAATCCCTATCCGTCGCCTCTACTTCGACTCGCCAACAGATGAGGCCATAGAACAAGCCGCGCTGGCAGCCCTCAAGTCTCACCTGGACGTTGATGACTACGATGCTGCCTACGACACACTGAGCCAGGCCCTCGACGCCGGGCAAGAGGATGTAGTCCACGACGGGCTGGTAGAGCTCGTAGACCAGATCATTGCCCTCAAGACTGACCTGGCAACCTACAATCACTACTTCGGGACTCGCCTCACCCGACCGGAAGAGAACGACCCACTGCCGGAGGCCGAACCGCTGGCTGTGCTGCAAGAACTACCCGCTTCTGAGCAGTGGAGCGTTGACATTCACATCCAAAACAGCACACTGACCGTCACCGAAGACCTCTCTGGCGAGCGCGACGATTTCTACTTTTACCGGGTAAAGGAGAGCGCCGCCACCAGCATCACCCTGCGTGCCAAGGGGAGTGGGGCTGACACGCTCACCCTCAGCGGCGACCAGGCGCTGATTGGCTACCTCAAAGCTGTCCTGCCGACCCAGCAAGAGCAGTTCTGGCGCGATGTGAAAGAGACGCTGGTGCCCAAAAACATGACAGTGTACCAGAACGAAGTACAGCGCATTGTGGAGGCTGTGACCAGGGTCCGCAACCGGGTCGCCGGATATCAGTCGGTCATAGACCGAATTGTGCTCGACCTGTACCGCATCACCGACCCGGATGATCGAAAGCTGATCCTGGGCAAAGACGCAAACAGTGTATGACACTCGCAGGCATGATCATCGTTTCGGCCACTTAGCTCGGCTTGGATTTGGCAATCCAAGCCATAACCGCTGGATTGCCAAATCCAGCGGGAGCAGGCGGAAGCCAACGGCCGAAACGATGATCAAGGCCAGACTCGGAAACCGCTTCAGCCAGATTGTCCGCTTCTGTTGAGTTAGAAAATCGTTGCCAGCGAGGGCATTTGGACGATGAAACATGCTCTGCTGTCGGTCGGCACGGCAAACTTCGGTTAGTGCGGGAACGATAAACGCTCATTCAGTCATGTTGCTGGTGCCTTTCACGGACACCCAACCGTCGTAAGCTGCTGGCCGGTAAAGGGCAGGACTTCAGCGAACCGCTCCTGGATCAGTCGATTGAGCTCGCCCCGCCGCTCTGGGTCCGGCGTCGAGGTATATTCGGCACTGACGACAGAACCGCATCGGCCGCGCCGGTAGTGCACAAAGTGTAACCAAAGTGTAACCGTTCAGGGGGTGATTCAATATGTGGGTGAAATCACCGCTGATTTGTCATTGCGAGCCCTTTGATGCCTCAGGATAGACTCCGCGAAGCAATCTCCACGGTACAACTGCCATCAACGATGGGGACACGCTTTGTCACGGAGCCTGTCCTGAGCTTGTCGAAGGGTTCCTCACAATGACACCCCTGAACGCTTACCACAACGTTACAGCATGCCTCCCATGGGCTGGCAATGAGTATTCTAAGACATCTCTAACACAATGCTAATGCAGTTCTAACATTCCGCTTGCGTTGTTCTAACACAACTCGCTTATAATATTGCTGCAAGTTTTGAGAGAGGGAAAACAATGCTGAGGATAAATCAAACTGCAAGGAGGTGTGGTCCATGTCTTTGAGTCGATGGGATCCATTCCGCGAGATGGTCTCACTGCGTGAGGCGATGGATCGCCTGTTTGAAGAGAGCTTTGTTCGTCCATCCCGGGGTGAAGGGGCTCTGACTGTCCCGGTTGACATGTATGAGACAGACGAGGATATTGTCGTGAGCGCTGCTGTCCCAGGTCTGAAGCCCGAGGACGTCGACATCAACATCACCGGGAGCACCTTGACCCTCAAAGGGGGGTTCCGCAGTGAAGAGGAAGGTGAGCGCGGCGACGTTCACTTCCAAGAGCGCCGCTACGGCAAATTCCAGCGCTCTATGAGCTTGCCGGCCAACATCAGCATCGAGGAGGTAGACGCAGTATTCGAGGGCGGCGTGCTCAAGATCACGTTGCCAAAAGCGGAAGAAGCCAAGCCGAAGCAGATTCCGGTGACGGTGAAGAAGTAACATGATTCGCTAGCGCCGGGGGACGGGAGCTTACCTCGTCCCCCGGCTACACATAGCAACGTTTCTGTGAAGATCATTCGTATTGCAAACTATCACAACAAATGGAGGTATTTGAGATGCTAACACGTTGGGACCCGTTCCGTGATATGGTGAAGTTGAGTGACGTGATGGATCGACTCGTTGAGGAGAGTGTCGTGCGGCCCCGGACACGCCATGCCGGCAACGGCGGGCAGCGAATGCTGCATCTGCCCGTCGACGCCTACGCGACTGATGAAGAGGTCGTCGTCTATGCGCTGCTGCCGGGTGTTTTGCCTGAAGACGTCAACATCACGGTCGAGGACGATACGCTGACGATTTCGGGTCAGATTCCGGCGCCGGCCGAGAACGTAGATTGGATCGTGCGGGAGTCGGCGTACGGCTTGTTCCGCCGCACGCTGACGCTGAACGTGCCGGTCGATATGGATGCGGCTGAGGCCGAGTTCGAGAACGGCCGCCTAATCCTGCATCTGCCCAAGGCCGAGGAAGCCAAGCCGAAGCAGATCAAGGTTCAGGCCAAGTAGTTTTAGGGTTTGTCAAGAAACGACTCCCGTTGTTAGGCGGATTCCCTAAAGCGAAACGGGAACTAAGTGGCCCCCGCGAAGTTCTTTCATGCTGTCGAAGGTCTCCTGACCGAGACGTAGGGGGCATCGGTCGGGAGACCTCGCCCAGCTTCATCAAGGTACTTATTTGGGGCTACTTGGTATTTTGACAGGCCCCTTAGGTTATTAGCAGAGATTGGCTCAAACAACACCCACCTGTGAGACCGTCACAGGTGGGTGTTTTCCTATTTTCGCGCATGTTAGAGTAGTAGTGTCGCCCCTAAAGCCACTCTCACGGTCGCTCGTTCCACCTCCCAACCAGATACGGCTTCAAGCGCATGAAGGCCTTCGCCTGCGCGTTCACCACCTCTTCAGCCTGCGCCGTCGTCATGTCCCAGGTGGTCTTCACGAAGCCGGCCGTCCGCCCATAGTACAACCCCGTCATCGAATCCAACATCTCATCCGGCGTCAAGCCTTCGATACCGTGATTGTAGGCCACGGCAAAGTCGAATACGACACGCGCCCACAGATCGACGGGGAAGCCGTAGGCGTCTTGGCTGAGGCCGGCCAGCTCGGCGACGGCGTCGAAATTCGCATCGTTCATCGCCTGCTGCCACAGATCGGCGTTCTCCTCGAAGCCGGCCTTGAACTTGTCGATCAGGGCGCTCAGTGTCACGTTCACCGGCTCTGGTTCGGCGACTAGCTTCTCCCCGAGGATGGGCGCCTGCTGGACCTCCTCGACGCGCTGCCAGCGCTCGGCATAGGTCGTCATCAGCATGAAGAGCGAGCCGACCACCTGGCGGAACATCGGTCCCAGGTGCGCGGCCGGATCCTTGGCATCGTGAATCTTGGCGCCCAGGTAGGTCTGCGCCATTCTAAATCCCTCGTTGATGGCCGTGGTCGTCATCCAGATGTCGATGCCGAAGCGCGCCACGTTGGTCTCCCAGACATCCTTGCCGGCATATGCCTTCGCCAATTTACCAGAGAATCCGAAGTCGCCCCCGATGGGCTGGCGGACGTCTACGCCGTACAGCGCGCGCGTCATCGGATAGGCGATGTTGTTGGTGATGGTGCCGTCGTACTTGTGCCGGCTGTAGAACGGCGTGACGTAGTCGTACCCCTCATGGACGATGGGGCCGGCCAGCCGGCGGATCCAGTCGGGCGTGACGCTCCGCAGGTCGCTGTCCACGACGACGCAGGCCTTGACGCCCAGCATCTCGGCCGCCTCAAAGATGGCGCGGAAAGCGCTGCCTTTGCCGGGCAAACCCTGGTACTGGCCGGCGACGACCTCGACGCCGGCCAGCGCCTCCGTGTTGCGCACCACGTCCATCGTACCGTCGGGCGACCCGCCGTCGGAGTTCATGAGGACCGGCTTCAGATCGGGGAAATGCTCGACCATTCCCTGAGCGGCCTGTTGGACAACGTGGCCGATGGTGCCGGCGTTGTTGTAGCTCGGGATGCCGACCATGATGCCGGCCTGGCCGATGCGGTCCAGTCGTTGGTGAACTTCGTCGCGTAAAGCGGTTTCGTAACTCATTCCCGATTGCCTCTTCTTGTTCAGTCACCAGCCGGTATCAACGCGCGAGCTATGATAACTGTTCACTGATTACTTATACGTAGTACACCTCGATCTGACGGGCGATCAACAGCCCCCACGGATGGAAAGAAACACGGATAAAGTCAGTTTTGACTATCAGGATCGGTAATAGAGCGGCAGGATTACCGTGTTGGACAGTCAAAACTGAGACAGAAAAAGATAAACTTCCGTGTTTCCTTCTATCCGTGAGAGAATATTTGTCATCGACCCGCCATGTACAATAAACTTTGCTGATGGCCTATTACGTATAAGTGAACTGTTCACTTCGCCGTCCGGGCCACCTCGATAACGGGCGCCCCGGCGATGGCGGCTATTTCTTCGCGCAGCGCCCCGATCAGCAGGTCGATGCCGGGGGCCTGGCCCAGGCCCATGTCTTCGGTTGCCATCGTCAACAGGACCAGATCGGGTTGAGCTTGCTCCAGGACGTGCTCCAGCGTCAGCGGGGTCACTGCCTCGTGGATGTCTACAGCATCGATGATGCCCTGCTGGACGGCGTACGGTTCCTCCCCGGGGTCCACCGTGAGCACCGTCAGGTTCGGGTTCTTCTGCAACTGGCGCAGCACCTGGGCGCCGGCCACACCGGCGCCGATTACCAAGATTCGCATAGCTTACGCTCCATTTACTAGATCGAGCCTGGCCAAAATGCGTTGGAAGGTTCGTAGTCAGGCACGTAGCCCGCAGGGCGGAGTGCCGTAAGACGCTACTCCGCTAACGCTACGTGTCTGCCTGCACCGAAGGCAGGGCGCTTACTACGAACGGGTTCCAACAGTTTTTGGGCGCACTCATTTAGATCAAGCCGACCACGGCCAGGGCATAGAAAAACAGCCCGAGGGTCACTGCACTGACCCCGGTGATAATCAAACCATAGCGCATCATTTCGCGGCGGTCCACAATGCCGGTAGCCGCAATCAGCGCCATCCGGCCCGAGGCCGAGGGTAGAGAGTAGCCAAAGGTCGTCGCCAGGGTGACCGGCAGCACCAACTGCACGGCGTCGATGGACGGATCGGCCTGCGCCAGGCTGATGAAGACGGGCACGAACACGGCAGCAACAGTGGTATTGTTCATCACATCGGTCAGATGCGATGTCAGGTAAACGAGGGCCAGCATGCTGATCAACAGCGGAGGGCCAGTGACCAGTGGGGTTAGCAGGCCGGCGAACCAGTCGGTGGCGCCGGTCCGGGTCAAGGCCTCGCCCAGCGATAACCCGGCTCCGATCATGAGGAAGATGCCCCAACTCACCCCCTTGACATCCTCCCAGGCGATAATCTGGCGCACGGCCAGGTAAGCTACGGCGGCTACAGCCACCATGGCGGCCGAGAGCAAGGTCGGCGGCAGGCCCAGGGCCGGCTCGATGAAGGAGCCAGTGACCCAGAAGAAGGCGGCCACCACCAGGGTCAGGAGGATCTCTCGCTCAGGGCGGCTCATGGAGCCCAGCTTGGCCACTTCCCGGCGGGCCGGCTCCACGTCCAGGCGTTGGACGGCCACCGGCACCAACCGCAGCAGCAACCACCACGTAATGGGGAAGAGCAACAGGAAAGCGGGCAGCCCGTAGCGCATCCAGTCAACGAACGCCCACGGCCGGATCTGGGCCAGGAAGCCGGACGCCACGGCATTGGACGCAGAGCCCATGATGGTCACCATACCGCCCAGGCTGGCGCTGTAGGCAATCCCCAGTACCAGCAGAACCAGGAGCCCGCGCGCCTTTTTCGGATCGGGAATCTGCTTGGATATGGTCAAAGCCACCGGAATGAGCACCGCGGCCGTTGCCGTGTTCTCCACCCACATGGAAAGCAGGGCCGCAATACCCATCATTCCCAACACAAGCTGTCTCACGCCGCCGCCTGAAGCGACGATGGACAGCAGGGCCAGCCGGCGCGTCAAGCCGTGTTTGCGCAGCGCCTCGGCCAGAAACAGGCTGGCCAGGATGAGAAAGACGACCGGCCGGGAAAAGGTTTCAAAGGCCTGCGGTGCGGTTGCGACACCCAGGGCTACCTGGGCTAGCGGCACCGTCAATGCCGCGATGGGCAGCGAGACCGGCTCCAGAACCAGGATGCTGCCCGTGAACGCAAACAGGGCCAGGGCCCGATGTCCCTCGGGCGATAGCCCGTGGGGGGTGGGGAGTAACAACACGCCTACCGTCATGATCAACACGAGCCCGAAGCGCCCCAACACTTCCAGTACGCCCCGCGCCCCGCGCGCGACACGGGGTTGCAGCACGCGCAGCGGCTCGAAGGTTGGCTTGACCTCGAGTTCGGGTGGAGGTTCTGGCGGTGGGGCCGGCAACTGGCGCAGCGACGGCGCCAGCATAGTGAATCCGCCCTGTACCAGGTGTGCGGCAAAGCTGATCAGCCCGCCGGCCACGTCCTCGGATCGCTGCCGGGTGTCGGTCAGCCGCGCGGCTTCAACGGCTGCGCGGCACTGCGCGCAGTGCCGCAGATGTTCTTCCGCTGCCTGGCGTTCGTCGGGCGGCAATCGTCCCGTCACGTAATCGGCTGCTACGATATGGCCTTCAGCCATTTACGCCTCCTCGCTGTCGGAGACGATGGTGACTTCCTCGTCGGTGAGCGCGGAGTTGGGCAGCGACACATGGCCATCTTCAGTCTCGATAATCGTTTTCACAGAGGTGACGCTCACCAGCCGGCCGGTGTGTCCCCGTACGCTCAGGGTCTGACCGATGGTGAATTCCTCCTTGGCGTGGAAGCCGGCCATGATGTTGCGCGCCAGTTCGCGGCTGCCCAGCCCGAAGGCGACGGCCAGGGCCAGGGCTGTGGCTCCGACGAGGGCGATGGTGGCCGTGGTCAGCAGCGTGGTTTCCACGCCGAGCTGCTCCAGCGCCAGGATGATGACGAAGATGAGCAGCACGTAGCGCACGGCCTGTCCCATCACCGGGCCGGCCTGGATACCTGTCTGAATTGCCAGAGCTCCCACCGCGTCTCCGATCAGCCGGGCGATGAGGCCGCCCAACAGCAGGATGAGGGCGGCGGCCAGTACGCTGGGCAGGTAGGCGACGAGCCCGCTGATCATGTCGGCTACGCCCTGCAGGCCCAGACTCTCGGCGGCAGCCAGGACGAAGACCAGCAGGATCACCCAGTACACCAGTCGGGCGACCAGGTAGGAGACGGAGGGGTCGAGGCCGGCATCGGTCAGCACCTCTGTGGCGCCGGCCCGTGATGCCGCGCGGTCCAGGCCCACTCGGCGGAGCAAACCGCCCAGGAAGGCCTGGATCAAACGGCCGATCACCACACCCGCAATGATCAGCAGCACGGCTCCCACCAGGGATGGCAGCCAGGCCATGATGTCGCCGAGGATACCACTCACGGTCTGCGTCCAAAAGTCGGGGTTCAGCATGTGACCTTCCTTTCATGAAACAATGCGTAATGCATAGCGTGTATCTTCTCAATATATGGGGGGAGATGGGTCGAAATACCATTTCGACCTACATAGCCCCGAAGTATTGAGATGATACCCTAGCGTGACCAAAATCTGTTGGAGTGTAGGGCGGTTTTGCTAACCGCCTGCGATCTCCTCAACAATTCTTGGTCGCACTCTAATGCATAGCGTGAGCGTGTTTGAGAGCGTCGTTCAGTATTTCTTCGAGTACCTCGTACGAGAAATGCTTCTGGCCCAAGGCGAAATTTCTCTCGACCATCGCCTGCCGGCGTTCGTCGTCTCGGAGCAACTCCCATATCTGGCCGACTGCTTCGGCCGTGACCATGCCGTCGATTTCGACGAAGTCGAAGCCCTTGGGCGCGATGTCGGCCTCGTACACCGGGTACCGGTTGACGAGCATGGGCTTCTGGAAGTATACCGTCTCGATCAGGGCGTTGCCGAAGCCCTCGTAGTCGCTGGGGTAGGTGACGAAGTCGGTGTGGGGGTAGGCGTCCCACAGGCTGTAGACCTTGCGGCCGTTTTCTGTGCGCCGCTCTGGTGCGACGTGCTCCGCTGCCCAGATGAAGTGCACGCCGGCGCGCGCAGCCTGTCGGTCGAGCCAGCGCTGGTACTCTTGGCCTTCGTCGCCGGCCTCATGGGTCACGCAGAGCACGATGTCACGGCCGGATCCACGGTCGCCGGCAGCGAGGCGAGCGCACAGGTCGATGGCGCGCTCGATGTTCTTGCGCTGTATTACCCGCGTCGGCTGCAGAATCAGCACGTCGTCGTCCGACACGTCGATGGCTGCGCGGAAGTCGGCGTTATACTCATCGATGTCGGGCGCCGGCGTAGCGAAGTCGAACACGTTGGGCAGGACCGTCGAGACGATGCCGCGCCGGCGGGCCAGGGCTTTCTGGGCCAGGCTGTTGATCACCAGGTGCTGCATACTGGGTAGGTTGGGCGGAAAGGCGCTGTCCAGCACGTCGGGGATGCAGTTACGGATGAAGCGCTTGCGCTCCCAGTAGAAGTCGTGGTGGTGGGCGACCGTCGGGATGCCGGTCTCGGCGATGAAGTTGGTCAGCGCCACGCCCAACGGCACCCCCATCGGGATAGCTAGAGCGTTTTGCGGAACGATCACGTCGATGCCGAATTCTTCGACGAAGCCGACGAGCTCGCTCTGGATATGGGCCGCCATCTCGTGGATGCGGGCTATCAGATCGGGCGGTCGTTGCTCTTGCCCGAACGCTGTGTCGTGGATGGCGCGGCTCTCGGCGTGTGCGAAATGCATCTCGGGTACGAGCCGGCCGGGCGGTCCATCAGGGTCGAGTTCGCCGGCGCAGTAGAAGACTTGATGGCCGAGCCGGCGGCCGACTTCGGCTAGCTTGGCTGTCTCCAGGGAGACGCCGTCGGTGCCGGCCAGCCGTGTCGAGACGAAGCCGATGTTCACGTCTAGCCCTTCACGCCGCCGGCCGTGAGCCCTTCCTCGAGGAAGCGCTCGAGCGCGAGGAACAGGATCACCACTGGCAGTGTCATGATCGTCGAAGCCGCCATGACGACGTGAGGGCGCGGACTGGGATCGTTGAAGATCGTGTTGATCTGGATCGGCATGGTGAACATATCGCGGCTGTTCAAAAACACGAGAGCGTACAGGAACTCGTTCCACGCGATCATGAACGTGTAGATGGCGACGGAGACCAGCGCCGGAATCGCCAGCGGCAGGGTAATGCGCCAGATCACCCCCAACCGGCTACAGCCGTCGATCAGGCCGGCCTGCTCGATCTCGGACGGAATGGTGCGGAAGTAGTTAGTCAGCATGTAGAGCGCTACCGGCAGTGTCTGCGCCAGGTAGGTGAAGATCAACACCGGCAGGTTGTCCTGGACATCGAACCCGATGCGCCCCCCGATCCGCGCCACCATGGCGAAGAGCGGGATGATGAGCAGGATGCCCGGGAACAGGTAGATGAGCAAGATGCTGTTGAGCAAGGCGTCCTTGCCTCGGAAGCGCAGCCTGGCGATGGCGTACGCCCCTAGTGTTGACAGGATCACGGCGATGATGGCGGTAGGAACAGCGACTTTGACGCTATTCAGCACGTTGCCGCCAAAACTCCAAAAATCAAACAGCTCTTGATAGGCATCCCAGCGCAGGGCGCTCGGAAAGTAGGCCGGCTCCCGTCCGCCGATCTCGGCGTAGGTCTTGAAGGACGAGCTCACCATCCAGTAGAAAGGGAACAGAATGCTCGTCAGGAAGAACGTCAGCGTGACCGCGAAAATGAAGCGTGGCCAATTGATCCACCGCGCCAGGTGATCGATCAAATTCAGATTGGCATCGTGTGTCGAACGGGTCGTCATGCTTCGCCTCCGTAACCGTTCAGGAGGTATCACGACTAGCATCCCGAGTAGCGCGAAACGACGTCCTGAGCTTGACGAAGGGCGACGTTGAGCGCGTATCGAGGGGTGCGGGTTTGCGACGGTTCTTCGCACAAGCCGCACCCCCTTCGATGAACTCAGGACGTCGCTTCGATACGACCTCGGCTTCGCCTCGGTCTACTCAGGCGGCGTCCTGAGCGGCGTCCTGAGCCTGTCGAAGGGCCTGTCGAAGGGATGCTCCACAGGTTACCCCCTGAACGCTTACTCCAATTCCGCACTTGGCAAATCGCAAAGCCCGTTCGTAGTGAGCGCGGATGCGCGCATCCGTCCGGAACGCAGTGGAGCGCCGTCGTGGTACCGCAGGACGCCGGGACGCCACTCCGGCTTCGCCTCCGTGGCTGACTACGAACCTAGATTGCGATTCTCGCTTCCTTTATTATAGGTCAAAACTCGTGCTCACGGGGCGCCGCAATATGAAAATCCCACGAAAATCGTATCAACATCCGTGAAGAATGCGGCGACGGTGACTCGGTCAGGAGACCGGCCACAACCCGGCCCGCGTAGTTAGGAAAATCGCACCGACATTCTTGAAGAACTCGCGGCAGAGGGCCCCCCACTGCCACTCACCACAGCTCTCCTGACGCTCTCCTGACGCCCCTCTGTTATCATTATTTATGACGATGAAACATTGGCACGCAATACGAGATCTCAGGACCACTGTTGCGCAGGGAGACATAATGGACAAAGCCGGCGAACGTAAAGCTGCATCCTTTCTTGTCCGATTCTGGTTGGAGCCAAGAGAGAGTGACAACGGAATACGTCCCATGCGCGCCTATATCCAGCATTTGCAGACCGGGGAGGAGCGCTACGTGAGCGACACAGGGCTGATCTTGGAATATGTTCTCCACCAGTTGCGCAACGGACACGAAGAGACTGCATCACGCAATCGCAGTGGATCTGAAGACAATGGCTGAAGATAAGAAGGCAACTACTCAACCACCCTTGCGAAGGTTGCGAATAGCGTTTCGAATAGAACAATTCCCGCTTGGCGAGGACACTTACGACTTGAAATCTGCTCGCAAACCTTCGCAAGGGTTCGACGCCTGAGTAGTTACGATTGAAGAAGAAAACGCTAAAGACGTAGGAGCCGAGATTCGTCAACTGACCTGACCGCCATGTACTACCACACCCGTTCCTGCCCCAACACGTTCAAAATCTTGATGCTAACATCACTATTGGTCCTATTCCTGGCGAGCACCACGGCGGCGTCCGGCGGCGCACAACAGCAGCCGCCGGCGCCCATAGGCCCGTACTGTATCGCCGGCACAGTCTTCCACGACGGAAACGAAAACGGCGCATGGGATGGTGCACCGGCCGAACCACCTCTGGCCGGCTTCGAAGTCAGCATCATTCTGGATCGCAACGCCAACACGGAACTGGACCTGGACGATATGCCACCCCTCGAAATCATTCATACAGACGCCGCGCCATATCGATCGACAGAGTTGGAGGCGGGCGCCTACTTCGTTGCAGCCGAACCAGATTCCACGGATACTTCGTGGGTACGCACACACCCGCAAGGTGCGGCCATGCTCTCCCTCACAGGCGTAGGGGGCGATCTCTGCGCAGAAATCAACTTTGGCTTCTCGCGCGCCCCCAGAGCGATTACGAACGCCGAGATTCGGTCCTTCGAAGCCCAAATTGCCGGCAGCGCAGTTACCGTGCGTTGGGAAACGATCACGGAAATCGACAACCTGGGCTTCAATATCTGGCGCAGTTCTGATCCAGAGGCCAATTTTGAACGCGTGAACGATTACCTGATCCCCAGCCAAGTCGTTGGAACAGGCGGAGCGAGCTACGAATTTGTGGAAGACAGCGTGCCGGCCGGCACCTGGTACTACAAACTGGAGACGATCACCTCAAGTGGTGAGACCGACGGCTGGCATGGGCCAATTTCGGTCAACGTCTCGGGTGACACCGCCGCGACACCCACACCGACAGCGACACCGACGCCAACGGATACCGGGACATCCGGGACAGCGAACCATCAACTCTTCCTGTCCCTTATCGCGCGCTGGTGAAAATAAGGCGAACTACGACCGTGAATTCCCGAAATGAGAATTTGGAAGACAGTATACCAACACAACCCTGCCCACATTGACCGAGTTGGTATTGTAGCTCTTTGCACCAACATCTGACGAAGAAACACACCCTGCAGATGTCCACCTGAGCTCAGAAGATCAAGGAGGAAGCGTACGTCATGCAGATCAACAATCCGCTGTTAAGAAGGATGAAAACAACAATCGCTGCGGCAGTCCACCTGATGGGCGGACAGCGAGCCAGGCAACTTTTGATTGTGCTGGCAGTACTGTCACTCCCCCTGCTCTTTGGTCCTGCAGCTCTCGCGGCCGGCCCGGCGCCGGTGCAAACGTTCTATGTCCCGTTGCCTGAAGGCCAGTTGCTAGACACTTTCGAAACCATTAATGACCCCGATGCTCACAGCCCGATAAATACACTTATCTCAATCGCGATTGGTGCTGATGGCACGGTGGTCTACTACGACCACTGGGAAGATGGCTACGAGTCCGACGTGACCAGCCCGGCCCAGAGCAGTACCAGGATTTGGGGCGACGGCGATGCTTCGAATGGTTGTGTCCCCAACAAGAATGGGATTGATATCTCACCATGTACCGACTCGGATGATGAACTGGCCAACGGGGATGCTATCGTCCTGCGCAATGACGTCCCACTTCCACGGGATCCTAACAACATCTTGTACGATGGCCGTGACAGGATTGAGCCTACATTTCCCGTTGCCATAACGCGTGCTGCTTATCCAGCCGGCGCGGGGTCCCTGCTGGCTGGTGCGGTCGAGGTCTTCAACATCGACGCATGGGGAACCCAATTCATCGCTCCTGTCGGTGAAGACACCAGCAGCGACACAGACGCATTCGAGTACTCGGCCCTACACGTTATGGCGAGAGAGAATGATACCGAGGTTTTTCTTAATAGCTCATCGCAAGGAAACCTCGACAGGGGCGAGAGCCTCGTCCTCCGTGTAGATGAGGGCGATGAGTTGACGAGCACAAAACCTGTTCAGGTAGACTTGACTACCGGCGATATTGATTCCACGTACGAGATGCGCTGGTACACCCTAGCACCGCTGCCAGACTGGGGTAATGACTACTACACGCCGGTCGGCGACGAGACGACGGGCCCCACGACGGTTTGGCTGTACAATCCCATTCTTGTTGGGGACACAACCATTCGAAGCATCGCCGTCGCCCCAAATCCTGGTACTGCTCTGGGCC
>JAANWY010000034.1 GCA_018263655.1 Anaerolineales bacterium
CCACCCAGCATCGCAACGATGCTGGGACGCGGGGGTATTGAGTGGTCGGCTATTGCGGCCGGAACCCTAACTTTCTTGATCCCCGTCGTGATCGTTGCGTTTGCACTGCGCCGATACCTGCTACGCGGCGTCACCTTTGGAGCCATTCGACAGTGACAAACTATGGCTGAAATCGAACTACGCCAGGTCGAAAAGAGATTTGGAGACCTCCAAGCTGTAAAACCGATGGACTTGACCGTCTACGATGGCGAGTTCATCGTGCTGCTGGGCCCATCTGGGTGCGGCAAAACGACAACGCTGCGTATGATCTCGGGGCTCGAAGCCGTCACCGGGGGACATATTTTCCTCGATGGCCGCGACGTAACTTGGCTACACCCCAGCGATCGCGATATCGCTTTCGTGTTTCAGCTCTTCGCCCTCTATCCTCACATGACGGCCAGAGAGAACATCGCGTTTCCGCTTCAGGCGCAGGGCGAATCCCAAGCGACGATCAACAAACGGCTGGATGAGGTTGTGGCGCTGCTGCGAATTCACCGCATACTTGATGAACGGCCCGGAAAGCTGAGCGGCGGCGACAGACAGCGTGTGGCTCTGGCCCGCGCTCTGGTACGCCGGCCCAAAGCCTTCCTGATGGATGAACCACTGGGTGCGCTCGATGCCGAGTTCCGAGAGGCGATGCGGGCCGAGATCAAGCGCCTCCACATTGACCAGCATGCCACCACTGTTTACGTCACCCACGACCAGATTGAGGCCATGGCGATGGGGGACCGGATTGTGGTGATGTCCAAGGCCGAGATTCAGCAAGCCGGCACGCCGGCCGAAGTTTACTACGATCCAGCTAACCTGTTCGTAGCCAACTTCATCGGCAGCCCAGGCATGAACCTCGTGACGGGCCACTACACTGCCAATGGCACACTGCGTTTGCCGGGCGAGAATCACTATCCAGTGCCGGAGAGCTGGCAGCAAGCGCTCCGAAAAGCCCTCGGGGGCCAGGGGGATGTGGTCGCCGGCTTCCGCCCCGAGGCTGCACGCTTTGGTCCAGACGGCGCCCTTTCTGGCGAGGTGTATGCCAGCGATCTCCACGGGGCCCACACCATGCTCCACGTCAACTTCGATGAACTCGACATCGTCCATATCCGAGCCGACCGAATGACGTCCGTCGTACCGACGGGCGACTCCGTCGTACCGACGGACGACTACCCGATTGGCACCCCCGTCCGCTTCGACATTGACCCGAATATGGTCCGCTTCTTCCACCCCGACACAGAAGCAGCTATCGATCGGGAGGCGGGCTCATGAGTGACGTTGAACTCCGCAATATCACGAAGCATTTTCCCGGTGTGACAGCCCTGAAGAACATCTCCTTTTCAATCCGAGACGGGGAGTTCTTCGTACTGCTTGGTCCCACAGGGGCCGGCAAGACCACCACACTGCGCACGATTGCCGGCTTGGAAGGCCAGGACGAAGGCAGCGTGCTGTTCGACGGCGAGGTGGCCGACGAGCTGGCTCCTGCCAACCGCGACGTAGCATTTGTGTTCCAACAATATTCGTTGTACCCGACCATGACGGTGTACGACAACTTGGCTTTCCCACTGCGCTCCCCACTGCGATATCTGCCCGAAGACGTCATCAAGGAGCGAGTGATAGACGCCACGCGGAAACTCCACATCGATCACCTGATCGAGCGCAAGACGGCCCACCTCTCCGGTGGTGAAATGCAGCGTGTCGCCATCGGGCGCGCCATCGTGCGTGAACCGCGCATCTTTTTGATGGATGAGCCGCTCTCGAACCTGGATGCCAAGCTGCGCGAGGAGCTCCGAGTCGAGCTTCAGCACATCCAGAAGACACAGCGTAGCACGACCCTGTTCGTCACCCATGACCAAATCGAAGCCCTCACGATGGCTGACCGCATCGCCGTCTTGAACGCGGGCGAGATTATGCAAGTTGGGACGCCAGACGACATCTACGACCGGCCGGCCACCACATTTGTGGCGCAATTGGTCGGCACGCCGAGGATCAACCTTTTTGACGCTAACCGCGCAGACAGCCAAGTGCATATCAAAGACAGTAAGCTCCGCCTCCCGGCACCCGAAGACTGTCGCCTGCCGGCCGACTTCCTACTGGGCATCCGCCCAGAGGATGTGAGGCCCGATCCAGCCGGTGAGTTTAAGGGACAGGTAGCCCTTACCGAGCCGCTCGGGGTGGAGACCATCCTGCATATTCAGTCGGGCGAGCAACGGCTGCTCAGCCTGGTGTCGGGCATGACCAATTTGGGAATTGGCGACGAAGTCAAGTTCGACGTTGTCGATGAAAGAATTCACTGTTTCGACCTGGACGGAAACCGCGTCCAGTCCTAATTGGATGATATAAGGTGACTACTCAGGTTACCGCCCTCGCAGTAGAGAAATGCGGAAAAATGGGGTCCGTGGGGGGCGGCCGCCCCCCACGGACCCCATTTTTCCGGTCTCTTCTTGTGTAGGCACGAAGTGCCTGAGTGGCTTGACAATGTTAAATTCGGTTCAGAAACAGCCTTTTGCTCGCCGAAGGTCTCCTGACCGAGGCGAATGGGGCCCTTCGTCAGGCTCAGGAGATCGGAAGAG
>JAANWY010000340.1 GCA_018263655.1 Anaerolineales bacterium
GCGCTCCAGAACCGGGTACCGGCCGGCGGTGACGATCTGGACACGATCACCGGAAACGTCTGGCTGCGGCCGGCGAGGGGAACGGAGTTCTTTGTTCCCGTGGAACATCCGGAACGCCCCGAGTCGCCCGAGATCGCCGAGATTGTGTACGTCGACGATGGCCCACATGTTCTCCGTCGCCACTGGCATGGTCGGCCAGGCAACGCAGCCCCCATCACCCCACACACGGAAAACGCCGTGATCTACCTGGACTGCCTCCCGCCAGTCAGTCGGGAACAGGCTGAAGAGCTATCCGAGAAGCTGGCCAACCTCATCAGCGGATTCTTCAACGCTCAGGCGGAGACATATTTCCTGACGCGCGAGCAGCCTGCGATTGAGATCAGAGATTCGGGAGTGGCTGACATTTGGTGAAACATGCCTCTTATCACCGTCATCATTCCTAACTGGAACGGCTTAGAGCATCTCGGCACCTGCCTGAGTGCCCTGGACTGCCAGACGTTCGATGAAATCGAGACCATCGTTGTGGACAACGCGTCGTCAGATGAATCGGTGGCCTTCATCCACCGCGAGTTCCCGCGCGTGGGGATCATCGAGTTGACGGAGAACCGGGGGTTCGCCGGCGCCTGCAACGCCGGCATCCGCGCCTCGCACAGCGAGCTCGTCGTACTCCTGAACAACGACACGGAAGCCGACCCAGACTGGGTGGCCGCCATTGTCGATACCTTTGCGCGACACACAGAAGCCGGCATCGTCGCCTCCAAGATGCTGCTCTTCGACCGCCGCAACATCTTCCACGCGGCCGGCGACTTCTACAGCGTGGAAGGTATCCCAGGCAATCGTGGCGTGTGGAAGGAAGACGTAGGACAGTACGACGCCGAGGAGTACGTCTTCAGTGCCTGTGGAGGCGCCGCCGCTTATCGCCGCGAGATGCTGGACGAAATCGGCCTGCTGGACGAGGATTTCTACTTCTCTTGCGAAGACATCGACTTGGCCTGGCGGGCCCAGTTGGCCGGCTGGCGAGCGGTATACGCGCCGGCGGCCGTCGTCTATCATAAGCTCAGCGCGACGGGGGGCGGCGCCACAGCCAGTTTCTACAACGGTCGAAACTTCCTATACCTCATCGCCAAGGACTACCCGGCCACACTACTCCGGAAACACAGGCGTGCTGTGTTGACGGCTCAACTCAACATCGCGTGGGAGGCCTTGCTAGCCTGGCGTGGGGCTGCGGCCAGGGCTCGACTACGCGGCATGCTGGCCGGCATGGTCAATCTGCCCCCCATGCTCACCAAACGCCGGCTCGTCCAGGCATCGCGCCGCGTCTCCGACGCGTACCTGGAATCGATCCTCGTCCAGGGAAACCCATCCGAAAGTTGACCCAATTCCGTGTCGGGAGTACCATTAACCTCATGAATTCAGCCCTAACCGAGGACCAAGCGTCGACCATGTCCCATCCGACTGGAGAGGACGAACCCCCTTTCCTAACCATCGTTATCCCGGCCTACAACGAAGCACGCCGGCTGCCGGCAACGCTGGAGCGGGTGCTCGACTATCTGGATCAACAGGATTACTCGGCCCACATCATCATCGTCGACGACGGCAGCACCGACGGCACGGCCGCGGTGGCCCAGACTTTCGACCGACAGCACCGGCATGTCGAGGTCATCGAGAACCCGCATCGGGGCAAAGGGGCAACCGTGCGCACGGGCATGCTGGCCGCTGACGGCGACATCGTCCTGTTCAGCGACGCAGACCTCTCCACCCCGATCACGGAGTTGGAACGCCTCCTACCCTGGTTCGAGAAGGGCTACGATGTGGTGATCGGTTCCCGCGAAGGGGCCGGCGCCCGGCGCTACGACGAACCATTTTATCGCCACCTGATGGGGCGGGTGTTCAACACCCTGGTCCAGCTATTGACTGTGCAAGGGATTCGGGACACGCAATGCGGCTTCAAAGCCTTCCGGCGCGATGTGGCACGCGATCTCTTCAATCGCATGCGGCTCTACACCGATGCCGGCAAGCCGGTGGAGGGCGCGATGGTCACCGCCTTTGATGTGGAGATCCTGTATCTAGCCCAGCGCCGGGGCTATCAGATTCGGGAAGTACCCGTCGAATGGCACTACTCGAACGAAACCAAAGTCAACCCCTTGAAGGACTCATGGCGCAACTTGCGCGATGTCCTCACTGTGCGCTGGAATGCGTTGAGAGGAGCATACAATGACTGAGCACATCGGAATCTTTGTTGCCTGGCCGTACGCCAACGGACCACTGCACGTCGGCCACATCGCCGGCGCCTATCTACCACCCGACATCTATGCCCGCTATCACCGCATGCGCGGCAACAAGGCTCTGATGGTCTCCGGCAGCGATTCCCACGGGACCCCTATCACGGTTGGCGCTGCGCAAGCCGGCGTGCCGCCCAGGCAGTTCTTCGAGCAATGGCACGAGACGTTTCTGGACAGTTTCAAGCAGCTGGGCATCAGCTTCGACTTGTTCACCCACACGGACACGCGCAACCATCACCAGGTCGCCCAAGACATCTTCGTGGCGTTGCTGGAAAACGGCTACCTGTATCGCGAGACACAACAACAGCTCTACTCCCAGACCGAAGATCGCTTCCTGCCTGACCGCGACGTCGAGGGCACGTGCCCTCACTGCGGCTACGAGGAAGCACGCGGCGACCAGTGCGACAACTGTGGCCGGCTCCTGGACGCGCTCGAACTCATCGATCCTCGGAGCAAGGGCGACGGCAGCACGCCCATCGCGCGCGAAACCGAGCACTACTTCCTCGACCTGCCGGCATTTAGTGAGCGGTTGGAGCAGTGGATCGAGGGGCAAGAATACTGGCGGACCAACGTGCGCCACTGGGCGCTGGGCATGATCCGCGAAGGGTTGCAGGGCCGGCCCATCACGCGGGACCTGTCCTGGGGCATTCCGGTTCCGCTCGAGGATTGGGGCGCAGACAAAGTGCTCTACGTGTGGTTCGAGGCCGTCATCGGCTACCTCTCTGCTTCCGTCGAGTGGGCCAAGAACCAAGGCGAGCCAGACGCGTGGCAGGCCTGGTGGTACGATCCATCAGCCCGAGGCTCTTACTTCGTGGGCAAGGACAATATCCCCTTCCACGCCGTGATCTGGCCGGCGATGCTGCTGGGCACGGAGCACCTCTACACCGACGATGGGTCACAGCAACTGAACCTGCCTTACGATGTGCCGGCCAACGAGCACTTGACGCTGGAAAACCAACCCATGTCCACCAGCCGCAACTGGGCCGTCTGGCTGCCAGACTACCTGGAGCGCTACGATCCCGATCCATTGCGCTACTACCTCACGATTGCGGCGCCGGAGGGTCGCGACGCCGACTTCTCGTGGTCAGAATTCGTGCGGCGCAATAACGACGAGCTCGTAGCCACCTGGGGCAATTTAGTCAATCGCGTCCTCAACTTCGCGCACAGCCGGTTCGGTGCACAGGTGCCGGCGCGCGGCGAGTTCTCCGAGACCGACAAGGACATCCTAAACCAGGTCGAAGCAGCCTTCGACACCGTCGGACAACTGCTGGACGAGGCGAAGTTCAAGGCCGCACTAACTGAGGCGCTCGCCCTGGCCCACGCCGCCAACCGCTGGCTCGACGACCGCGCGCCCTGGCTGCTGATCAAGGAGGATCGCGAAGCGGCCGCTACCGCCGTGTACGTGGCCCTGAGCGTCGTGGATAGCCTCAAGACGCTGCTCTACCCATTTCTGCCATTCACGTGCCAAGAATTGAACATGTACTTGGGCTATGACGACGACCTGAAGGGTGAGCTGACAATCGAAGCCTTCGAAGAAGATGGCGTCACCCATGAAGCGCTAGTGTACGCACCTGCCGAAGTATCCATCGACCGCTGGCAGCCGAGCCAATTGCCGGCCGGCCAGGCTCTCCGCAAGCCAGAACCGCTGTTCAAGAAGCTCGACACGTCCGTCGCTGACGAAGAGTTGGAAAGATTGGAAGAGCAAGCGGCGCCGGCGTAGAAACGACCGTCGATCAGGGGACTATACGGGGAACGGGAATACGAGACTGATTGGAGAGACTTCCATGGAGAAGACAATAGCACTCCCCCGCCAGGAACAACGACTCCGCATGAGCTACGAAGAATTCCTGACCTGGGCCGACGAGGACGTACACGCCGAATGGGTAGACGGGGAGGTCATCATTCACATGCCGCCGAAAACGAGACATCAGGACGTTGTCGGATTTCTACATAAGTTGCTCGGAATCTTTGTCGACTTCTTCCGTCTGGGCAAGCTCCTGACCGCGCCGTACGAGATGAAAATCGATCCACCAGACGGCCCAGCCCGGGAACCCGACCTCCTGTTTATCGCTCAGGAGAATCTAGCACGTCTGACCGAAAATCGCTTGGAAGGGCCGGCCAACCTGATCATCGAAGTCATCTCTGACGACAGCGTATCGCGCGACCGCAGTGAGAAATTCTACGAGTATCAGGCTGCCGGCGTGAGGGAATACTGGATCATTGACCCCCGACCGGGTACCGAACGGGCTGACTTCTGGGTTCTTGACGCGGCAGGGCGTTACCAGCCGGCCCCCGCGGACGAGGATGGCGTCTACCGCTCCACCGTCGTCCCCGGTTTTTGGCTCCGCGTGGACTGGCTGTGGGCCGAGGAGTTACCAGATCCGCTGCGAACCTTCGCCGAGATCGCCGGCCCGACCCAGGTAATGGAGGCCCTGCAAGAGCTGGTCGCGCGGTAAGCCCACACAGAGGGAGACTAGCTCGACAATGTCGAGCTAGAGAGCAGCGAATGGAGACTCGAACCGGACCGCGCACTGTTCAACCCCTAATCTCCAATCTCCATTCTTCCATTTTCCACTCCCCATCCTCCCCCCTCCTTTCTCTGGCCGCCGGCATGTTGGTCTGCTTCGCCGGCATGACGCGCCTGACCCATTTCACACGCCAAGGCCACGCCTATCTGACCCTTCTCTTCATCGCCTTCGCTCTATACCTACTGGCAGTGGTACTGCTCCTACGCCGGCGGCCCTCTGGCAAGCCCTCCCTCCTCGTCACGATCTTCGCCTTCGCCGTTCTGTTCCGCATTCCCTTGTGGTTCACCACCCCGACGCTATCAAGCGACATCTGGCGCTACCTCTGGGACGGCCGGCTCATCAACCACGGCGTCAACCCCTACGCCAATAGCGTCGACGCGCCCGAATTGGACTACCTAGCTACACCTCTGCGCCAACGCATCGACCACGCGTGGATGGCGACGCCGTACCCGCCGGCCGCCCAACTGACGTTTGCCGGCATCTACCGCTTGGCTCCCGAAAGCCAGACAGCCATGCAGATTGCCTTCACACTGTTCGACCTGGCTGTGGCAATCGTCATCGTGAGACTCCTGCGCCGGCTGAACCTTCCGGACGAGCGGGTCCTCATCTATGCCTGGAACCCCCTCATCGTCGTCGAATTCGCTCACAGCGCCCACGTCAATTCGCTCATGGCGCTTTTCGGCATGCTGGCCCTGTACTGGCTCCTCGCCGGCCGGCAGACGCGAAGCGCCGCCGGTCTGGCCCTGGCAACGCTCACCAAATTCGTACCGTCTTTGATGCTCCCGATCTTCGTAAGGCGCTGGGGCGTGCGGCGGACGCTGCTCTACGGTGCGGTCATAATCGGCGCATTCTCGCCGTTTCTAGACGCCGGCCTTGGGCTCACGGGAGAACTAGATGGGACGGGTGTTCTCGGCGCACTGCGTATCTACGCCCACCGCTGGAAGACGAACGACGGCCTCTTTTTCTGGCTCGTGCGATGGCTGGAAAGCTGGACAGCCAATCCGCTGGAAGCCGGCAAGTTGATCAGCATGATCACCCTCGGACTCGCCGGCTTCTTCGTTCTGCTTCGTTCTGGACCGGGGGGTGAAAGGGAAGCGCCGCAGACCGTGATCGGCCATGCGGCACTGTTGCTGAGTGTCTACCTGTTACTCACGCCGGCCATGTTCCCTTGGTACCTGACATGGCTGATCGCCCTGCTCCCCCTGCTGCCATTGCGCCGCAACTGGGCGGCGTTAGTGTTCGCCGCCGGCTGGCTCTACTTCGCCGCGGCCGTCAACCTCTCATATCTATTCTACCTGGACCCTGCTAACCCGAGGGAATACGAATGGATTCGGCGCAGCGAGTACCTGCCCCTATTTGTGTTCCTGATGACGGCCCTTGTCCTCCACAAACGAGCGTCACCTCAGAAGTCTAGGGCCGGAATTGCCGACTAAGAGGAAGTGGCGGAGCTATCGGCCGTCGACGGTCGGTGGTCGGCGGCCAGTGTGTGGGCACGCCGGCGCTGCCAACTCTGAGCCAAGCTCACCCCAGCTACGAAGAAATAACCCGCCGCGTAGATCAACACCCAGGGCACGATGGCCCAACCGTGATGGGGCCAGAGCAGAACCATCGTCAAAAGGGCATAGGCCCCTAGAGCCAACTCCCCCCAGACGACGGGATTGCGCGGCAACGCATAAGCGCTATCTGCCCAACTTCCTTGTCGATCAAGCAGATTGAACTTCGGCGTACGCCTGAAAGGCGTACCGCGTCCCGTCAGCGCTTCCACAGCCGCCACGCTGTTATTGAGCGAGATACCGAATCCCAGCAGGGTCAGCAGCGGGATCATGCGCAGTCGATCCCGCAGACGAGGCATGTATGACGTGTGCGCCAGGCTGTACATCAGCGGCGGCCCCACCCCCGCGAGAGCGAACCAGGGGAAGAGGCGCAATGCCGGGCCGGCCCAGAACCCGATGGGCAGGGCCAGCAGCAGCGTGAGCAACATCAAGGGGTGAACGGCGTAGCTTGTCAGGTGGATGAAGCCGGCCAGCCGCACGTGCCAGGGAGCATCCGCTCGCCACACACCCAGCGCTAGCTTGCGCGCCGTCTGGAGGCTGCCCTTGGCCCACCGAAACTGTTGTCGCTTGAACGCATCGAGCTGAGCAGGCAACTCGGCCGGCACCACCACGTCCGGGAGATAGCCCACGCGCCAGCCGCGCAGTTGCGCCCGATAGCTTAGGTCGAGGTCCTCCGTCAGCGTGTCAGCCTGCCACCCACCGGCATCGTCGATACAGGTGCGTCGCCAGAGGCCAGCCGTGCCGTTGAAGTTCAGAAACAGACCAGTGCGTGAGCGCACCGTCTGTTCCACAACGAAGTGCCCGTCGACACCCAATGCCTGCGCGCGCGTCAGCGAGCTGTAGTCACGGTTCAAATGCCCCCAGTGCGTCTGGAGACAACCGAGGTGGGGATCGTCGCGAAATCGCAGCACAGTACGACGGAGCCAATCGGGCTGGGGGACGAAATCGGCGTCGAACATAGCGATCAGTTCGCCGGTGGCACTCTCCAGCCCCGCGGCCAGGGCGCCGGCCTTAAAGCCCACACGGTCGATTCGATGGAGCAACTGGATGTCCAGGCCCGCCTCCTGGTACCCCACCACCACGCGGCGAGCAATGGCCGTCGTGCTATCCGTGGAATCATCGAGCACCTGAACCTGTAGCCGGTCGCGCGGGTAGTCCAACTGTGCGACCGCTTTCACGAGACGTTCTACTGTATGGCGTTCGTTGAACACTGGCAGTT
>JAANWY010000341.1 GCA_018263655.1 Anaerolineales bacterium
TCCAGCACTTCTTGCGAGTTCATTTTCCCCTTTCCACCTTCCATTTTCCACCTTCCCCTTTCCCCCTTCCGATCGGCGCGATTACCACCCAGCATAGCGGGCGACGTCGTCGTCGCTTACCTTTCCCGCCTCGACGTCCGACAGGGCCTGGTCGAGAATGTCGACGCCCTCGTCTACGTCAGCCTCGGTGAGGATGAGGGGGGGCGTGATCTCCAGCACGTTGGAGAACATGCCAACGTAGAACACCAAGAGTCCCAACTCAAAAGCTCGGTAGACGACCTTGGCAGCTTCCGTGGAAGCCGGCGCCTTGGTATCCCGATCCTTGACCAATTCCACGCCCTGGATCATACCGAGGCCACGCACGTCACCAATCAGCGGGTGGTCATCCTGCAGCTCGCTCAAGCGATCGTGCAGGTACGCCCCGACCTCGCGTGCGTTCTCGACGAGCCCATCCTTTTCGATAGCCTCGATGGTGGACAGCCCGGCTGCGCAACTCAGACCATTCCCAGTCGTGGTGAAGATCGCCAGCGCGGGCCCCACGTCGAGAATCTCGCGGCGCGCTACCACCGCACTCAAAGGCAACCCACCCCCCAGCGACTTGCCGAGTATAACGACATCCGGCGTTACGTCGAAGTGCTGGAACGAGAACATCTCGCCTGTGCGCCCCATGCCGACTTTGACGTCGTCCACGACGAGGTAGATGTCGTGACGCCGGCACACATCTTCTAACATCGGCAGGAAGTTCGGAGGAGGCACGATGTCGCCGCCATCGCTTTGCACAGCCTCGACGATGATCCCAGCGACGTCGTCTGGGGGACAGATCGTCTTGAAGATGTAATCCTCTAGAAAGCGAATAGCTCGCTCAGCACAGTCCCCGATGTCATCGCCGAAGGGGCAGCGATACGGGTTCGGATACGGCACCTTGACCACGTGGCCGCCGCCAATGAACTGTGTTTGGGCCACATGAGCCGACATGGCCATCGATGCGGCCGTTGAACCATGATAAGCGCCGATGAAGGACACCATGCGGCGTTTGCCGGTCGCCAGGGGCAGCAGCCGGCCCACGGTTTCACTCGCATCGGAACCCGACAGACCAAACCACGCTTTCTTTTCGAAATTGCCAGGTACCAGTTCCGTCAGTTTCTCAGCCAGCCGTAGAGCCGGCTCATGCATGCCGGAAATGAGACTCGCAAAGGTCGTACGGTTGAGCTGCTCAATCACCGCCTGCTTCACATGTGGATGGTTATAGCCGGTATTGGCGACGGCCCACCCCGCCGTGAAATCGAGATATTCCTCGCCCTCGACATCACGCAGCCGGCACCCCTCGCCACCCTCAATCGCGAGGGGATAGAAACGCAACTTGATGGCGTCGGCGATGAGGTCGGCGTCCAACTGGTAGATCTGATCAGCAGTGACACTTGCCATCAGTCATGTTCTCCTTGCATTTCACTGTTGAACCTCTTTCCTGGCCAGCGCAACTCTTGCCCGCCAGTGATGCCCGCTGGTCGAAGGATCAGGATCACGATCATGGCCGTCGCCAAGACCAGCTCGGTCAAGCCGGCCAACGTACCGGACAGAAGGCCGGACATACTAATCGCGTTCTCGACGCTGCGCAGAATTTCAAAGATTGCCGTGACGACGACGGTCCCCACCACGGCCCCGCTGACGCTGCCCAACCCGCCGATAATGAGCATCGACACAATCAAGAAGGTTTGTGACAGATAGAAGGCCACCGGCGAAAAGATCGTAATGAAGTGCGACCACAGCCCTCCCGCCACGCCCGTTACGAAGGCGCTAAGGATGAAGGCCACCCACCGCACGATGATGATGTTGATACCGATACTGGCGGCGGCGTGCTCATCTTCACGCGAGGCGCGTAGCTTCAGACCCAGTGACGTCTCCTTGAACCAATACGCACCGACGATGGTGAGGAGTCCACAGACAGCCGCTATCCACAGAGTGGTGAACTGCTTGATACCGAAGATAACGCGGGGTCCGTTAGTGACCTCAGACCAATGGATAAGCACCACATGAACGATGACCAGCAGAGCAAACGTAGCTATCACCGCCCCCGCCCCTGAAAGCCGCATCAGCGGGAAGCCAACCACGGCGGCTACCAGAGCCGCAACAGCCCCCCCGCCCAGCAAGGCCAGGATGAAGGGCGCCTGCACCTGTTCCACCACCTGGTACCCGGAGCGCAGGGCGGCGGCCTTTGCTTCGGGCGTCATCGAGAGCAAAGCCGAAGCGTAGGCGCCGATCCCCATGAAGCCAATGTGGCCGAACGACACCACACCAGAGTTACCCATGAATATCTGAAGCGCCGCCACGAGTATCAGGTTGATGAACAGGACAATCACGATGCGCTGCAGTACCACTTGCCCGGACAGATCTGCAATGAGAGCAATAAGTGCAAGGGGGACGAGAAGTATTATCAATGTGGAATAGCGATGCGCCCACATTCTAAACTGACCGACTTTCATCAGATTCGCTCCGTCGACTGCATGCCACTGACCAGGCCCTGAGGCCGGAACAGAAGCAGTAGAATCACAATCCCGAACAAGAAAGCCTGCCGGAAGTCGAGCAACCCTTGTGGCAACACCGTATTCAAACCAACCGTCAGGAAGCCAAGCAAGTACCCTCCCGCGACCGCCCCGGCCAGGCTCCCCATCCCACCGATCACCGACGCGACGAAGGCAATCAGCACCGGGTTGAGCCCAATCTGAGGCACAACCGACGCCGTCCGTCCTACCCAGAACAGCGCCACCAGGCCGGCCAGGAAGCCACTAATGGCGAAAGCCGCGGCGATGACCTGGTTGGCGCGGACGCCCAGCAGGCGCGTCATCACGAAGTCATCTGCGGCGGCGCGAAGCGCACTGCCCAGGACGGTGCGTCGTAGGAAGAGCGTGAGGATAGCCAGCGTTACGAGGCTAACCACCAGACTTAGGACGTTACTCTTTGAAATCAACAGTCCGCCCACCGTCACGTTCTCAATAAAAAACGATGGGACGCGTACCGCCCTGGTGCGTGGCGACACCAAGAGCAAGGCGCCATTCTGCAGTAGGGTACTGACCGCAAACGAGGTAATCAGCATGGTGTTAGCGGAGGCGTCGCGTACCGGCCGGAAGGCCACTCGTTCCAGCAGCAAGCTGGCCACGATTGCCATCAAGACACTGAGTAGCGCCACAATGATCCATGGCAGCGGGCCGGCGCCAAACACCAGTAGCGAATAGCCGCCTACCATTACGAGCTCTCCGTAGGCGAAGTTGATAAGTCTCAGAATGCTATAGACCAGGGCCAGCCCGAGCGCCATCAGTGCATATAGCCCCCCCAGGCTTAGCGCGTTGATGAGAAACTGTAGTATGTCGTTCACCATATTCACGTTGTTGGGCCTCCCGGCAAGCAGCTAGTACACTGCGGCGGAAATCCTTCGGTAGTTGTTTGCTCCAAGGGGATCGTCAGATCCCCGTCTGGCGCGCCGTTTCATAGCTAGTTTTCGTCGCGCAAGGCCGGGATCTGGCGATCCCTGGCGAGCGTAAACTGCCGAAGGATTTAGGCCGTCGTGTACTAGGTAGAATCACCTAGATACGAACTCTCGACGTCCACATGTTCACGCAACTCATCGGCCGCGCCCTGATACTCGACCTCGCCCGTATTCAAAAGATAGGCGCGGTCCACGATCTCGAGCGTGCGCTCCACGTTTTGCTCGACGAGCAGAATCGTGACACCTGCCTCATGCAACTGCGCTACCAGTTGAAAGATTTCGTCGACCAACTGCGGCGCCAAACCCAGCGAGGGTTCGTCCAGCATGAGCAGCGCTGGCCGCGACATCAACCCCCGCGCGATGGCAAGCTGTTGCTGCTCACCGCCCGAAAGCGTCCCCGCCGGCTGGCCCAGGCGCTCGCCAAGCACCGGGAAGCGCTCGCACATCTCCTCGAGGTCCTGCCGGATGCCCGCGCGGTCCGAGCGGATGGCCGCTCCCAAGCGCAGGTTTTCCTCGACCGTCAAGCCGGGGAAGATGCGTCGCTCTTCAGGAACCAGCACGATGCCTTGGCGAACGATGTCTTCCGGTGAGCGCCCGACAATAGACTGCCCCTCAAACGTGATGGTCCCCTGAGCCGGTTTGAGCACGCCGGCGATCGTCATCAGCGTGGTGGACTTTCCCGCGCCGTTGACCCCAATCAAGGCCACTATCTCGTCCTTCTCGACGTGGAGTGACACGCCACGCAAGGCAGTGATAGCACCATATCTGACTTGTACATCTTCAACTGCCAGCACCACTGCCCCCTTGCCTAGACGTTCCTAGATAGGCCTCAACCACAGCCGGGTTCCCGCGCACTTCCCTGGGCGTACCTTCACCGATCGTCTCGCCATAGTTCAACACGTGCACGCGATCGCACAGCTTCATAATCAGACGCATATCGTGATCCACGATCAGCATGCCGCAGCCAGTTTCCTCGGGGAGTCCCGCCAGTATTTCCAGCAAAGCGTCGCTCTCGGCTTCAGTAAGCCCGGCGGCAGGCTCATCCAACAGCAAGGACTTAGGATTAGTGGCCAACGCGCGCGCAATTTCCACGCGGCGCTCCTGGCCGTAGGGCAACGCGCCGGCGCGCAGATCGGCCAACTGAGCTATCCCAACTCGCTCCAATATCT
>JAANWY010000342.1 GCA_018263655.1 Anaerolineales bacterium
CGCACCCCCTTCGACTGGGCTCAGGACGTCGCTTCGATACGACCTCGGCTTCGCCTCGGTCTACTCAGGCGGCGTCCTGAGCGGCGTCCTGAGCCTGTCGAAGGGCCTGTCGAGGGGATGCTCCATGGGTTGCCCCCTGAACGCTTACACCGATCACACTGTTTCGAGGCTTGCCAAGCCCGGTTCTCACACCATCAAAGCTTCAAACTCGGAGGCGTCCACTGTCTCAGCTTCCATCAGGCGCTCGGCAAGTTCGGTCAACTTATCCTTGTTCTCGATCAGGGCGTTCTTGGCCCGTTCGTATGCTTCGGTCACGATCCGCTTGATCTCGAAGTCGATCTCGCGGGCCACTGCCTCACTATAGTTACGCTGCTCACCGATTTCCTTGCCGAGGAAAACGAGCTCTTCCTTCTCACCGAACTGGAGCGGGCCTAGCTTTTTACTCATGCCGTACTGAGTCACCATCGAGCGCGCCATCTTGGTCACGCGTTCCAAGTCGTTGCCGGCTCCCGTCGTCACATCGCCAAAAATGAGCTCTTCAGCAGCGCGCCCACCCAGGAAACCGGCCAGGTCGTCTTCGAACTTGGCTTTGTGGTGCAAATGGCGATCCTCTAGTAGCGGCATCGTGTAACCCAAAGCCATACCTCGGGAGACGATACTGACTTTGTGCACCGGATCGCAGTGCGGCAAACTATGCATTACGACAGCGTGGCCGGCCTCGTGATAGGCGATGATCTCACGCTCCTCGTCGCTGATCAGCCGGCTCTTCCGCTCTGGTCCAGCAATCACCTTCTCAATGGCTTCCTGCATGTCTTCCATGCCGATGCTCTTCGCGTCGCGCCGCGCTGCCAAAATCGCCGCTTCGTTCACCAGGTTCTCGATGTCGGCTCCGCTGAACCCTGGCGTCTGCTTGGCGACCACTTCCAGATTTACGCCCCGGGCCAGCGGCTTGCCCCGCACGTGGATGTCGAGAATCTTCCGCCGGCCCTTCATGTCCGGCCGGTCAATGACGACTCGCCGGTCGAACCGACCGGGTCGCAGCAATGCCTGATCCAGGATGTCGGGGCGGTTGGTGGCCGCCATGATGATGATGTTCGTATCGGTGTCGAAGCCGTCCATTTCCACCAGGATTTGGTTCAGCGTCTGCTCTCGTTCGTCGTGGGACCCACCCAGGCCGGCGCCTCGGTGCCGGCCGACAGCGTCGACCTCATCGATAAACACGATGCAGGGCGACTGTTCTTTGGCCTGATCGAACAGATCGCGCACCCGGCTGGCGCCCACACCCACGAACATCTCGACGAACTCAGAGCCGGAGATGGAGAAGAAGGGCACGGCGGCCTCGCCGGCCACGGCCCGCGCCATGAGAGTCTTGCCGCAACCGGGCGGGCCAACCATCAGCACCCCCTTGGGGATACGGGCCCCCAGGGCAATGAACTTCTCAGGCTCTCGTAGGAAGTCGACGACTTCGATCAGCTCTTGCTTGGCTTCCTCGACGCCGGCAACATCCTCGAAAGTGACGGTGGGCTTATCGCCACTGAGCACGCGCGCTTTGCTCTTACCGAAGGATAGCGCTTGATTCGCCCCGCCCTGCGCTTGTCGAAACAGGAAAAAGATTAGGCCCCCAAACAAGAGCAACGGGAGCAAGGACCCCAGAATGGCCATCCAGTTGCCCCAGGGGCTTTCAGGCTCAAAGTTGATCTTCATCCCATATTGATCAATAACGTCCTCGGTAACACCTAGTTGCGCGAGGGTATCCAAAAGCGGCACACCCGCCTCCTTGCGAGAGAGAACTTCGTCGCCGCTGGTGAGTTTCACTCTCAGCATCGTATCGCCGGACGTCACTGAAATTGACTTCACCAGCCCATTGCGAGCATCCAACGCGACTTTGTTGATGCCGATTTCTATCTGCTGTTGACCACTATTCGCCAGACGGAAGAGCAGAATGAAGAAAGCGGCCAGAATGAGCAAGTAAAGCGTGCCATTCCTAAACCAACGCGACATTATGTGCCATACCTCTTTTCGATATTAAAGATCCCACCCGTAGCCGCACCATCGCCCCGGTCTGTTGGGATCCAGAGAGAGGCGTTCATGAAAGGCGAGTGCTGCAACGCGTGGGGCGTTGATAAACGAACAAGTAAATAATACATCAGGTCTCAAGGGGGGTCAAATCTTGATAGTCAGTGACTACTCAGGCACTTCGTGCCCACACGAGAAGAGACCGGAAAAAGGGGTCGGTGGGGGGCGGCCGCCCCCCACCGACCCCTTTTTCCGCATTTCTTCAGAAACAGCCTTTTGCTCGCCGAAGGTCTCCTGACCGAGGCGAATGGGGCTCGGTCAGGAGACCGGCCACAGCGGTGTTAGTGTAGAGCATTTGTCTAATGTGATATTGTCGAAGTAGTCACGTGTCAACAATAAAACCGACTACCAGCTTGCCAGCGATTTTTGTTTCGGTGCGTCCTCGTGCTTCGATTCCTCCAAGAAACGCCCAACTTGCATGGCTGCCTTGCAGCCCTCACCCACTGAAGTGGCGATCTGGCGGTAGATCGGGTCGTCGATTTCGCCGGCTGCAAAAACCCCGCGGGCGCTGGTACGCTTCGCGTCGTCGGTGATCAAATAGCCGTGGTCATCCATCTCCAAGACCCCCTCGAAGATTTCCGAGTTAGGGTAGTGGCCGATGTAGATGAACACGCCGTCGGTATCGAGGGTGTCCGTGTCACCTGTCTTGACGTTCTCGATTTCGACGGCCTCAACGGCACCGTCACCGACAATCGCCTTGACGACGGTATCCCAAACGAACGAAATCTTCTCGTTGTTCTTAGCCCGGTTCGCCAGGGTGGGGCCGGCGCGCAGTTCATCGCGGCGGTGAATGATGCGCACACTTTCAGCAAACTTCGTGAGGAAGATGCCCTCCTCCATTGCGCTATCGCCACCCCCCACCACAACGACGTCCTTGCCCCGGAAGAAGAAGCCGTCACACGTGGCGCAGTAGGAAACGCCACGCCCGATGAATTCTTCTTCACCAGGCACCTCTAGTTTCGTAGGTGAAGCTCCTGTGGTAACGATAACCGATTTGGCTTCGAATTCGTTGCCGTGGGTTTTGATCCCCAGAGGCCGGCCAGCTTCGCTGCCGCTGCTGAAATCAACTTCTATCACTTCATCGACCTCGAAGCGGGCTCCGAACTTCTCGGTCTGGGCTTTCATCAACTCGACTAATTCAGGTCCGGTGGTGCCCTCTGGGAAACCCGGATAGTTCTCCACGTCGTTTGTGATCGAGATCTGGCCGCCGACTTGGCTCCCCGTAATGACAAGCGGCTCCAAGTTAGCCCGACCGGCATACAGGGCGGCCGTCAGGCCGGCCGGCCCCGAGCCAATAACTACAACGTTCTCCATGATGATACTAGTCCTCCCATTTCAGTAGCCCGTAATCGGTCCCTGCCATTAACTTGACATTGTTAGATTTGCCTCAGCAACGGCCTCTTGCTCGCCGAAGGTCTCCTGACCGAGGCGAAATGGGCTCGGTCAGGAGACCTTCGCCCAGCGCGAGACGTAATCTAACAATGTCAAGTTAAGAAAAGAGCTGGTAACCGTTCACTCGTCGTCCCCTATCCACCACGCGTAGCGTTCGACCCACCACACCGGCGCGCGGCTTTTCAGATTCCCCTGTGCATCCCTCAGTGGTTTTGACCGCTCATCGCCAGGCGTGCCGGCATCGATGCGCACCATGTCGTGCTCACAACATGTGCGCTGTTTCTCAGTTATGGTAAAACACTCTTGGCAAACATAGATGATCCGCTGTTCTGTAACCATCTCGGCGCTCCTTCGCGCAGTACTGAATGACTTTTACATCGTAACTGCTCAGGCTACTGTTACTACTCTCGCAGTGGCGAAATGCGGAAAAAGGGGGCGGTCTCTTTTTGGGTAGCACGAAGCGCCTGAGTAGTCACTTTACATCTATAATAGTATTGTACATCGGCGGACTGCATTTGGCAAATACACACGACCACCAGGGCTTGTGCAGTGGATGTCTTGGATGGCCACACTTATTTGCTCAAGCCGGCAATCGCCTCGTCCACAGCCGTCCGCAGGCGAGCGACGATCTCGTCGAGCTGGTCTTCTTCGGCGACGAAGGGCGGCGCCACCATCACGTGGTCGCCGGCAATGCCGTCCACGCAGCCGCTCATGGCGTAGACGATTAAGCCGTTAGCAAACGCTTTGTCGAAAACGCGCGACGCCAGGTACTGCGACGCCGGAAAGGGCCCCTTGCTCTCACGATCAGCGACGAGCTCGATGGCCCGCATCAACCCGCGGCCACGCACATCGCCCACGTGCGGGTGATCGTCGAATTCGGTGTGCAGCTTCTGACTAAGCAGCTCACCCATCTGCTTAGAGCGAGCGATCAGGTCTCGGTCTTCGAGATACTGGACCGTGGCAAGGCCGGCGGCGGCGGCCACGGGCTGGTGCGAATACGTCCCGCCGTGGTTGAAATCGCCCAGCTTCTCCCAGACGAGATCGACCAGGTCACCGCGCGCTGCCGTGATGCTCAACGGCTGATAGCCCCCCGAAACGCCCTTACCCAGGCACAGAATGTCGGGCGAGATGCCCCAGTGCTCGACAGCGAACCAAGCTCCGGTGCGCCCCATGCCCGTCATCACCTCGTCGGCGATCAGCAGGACGCCGTATTTATCGCAGATTTCGCGGATGCGGGGCCAGTACTCGCCCGGCGGTACCACCGCACCCAGCGTCGCCCCGCTGATCGGCTCGGCGATGAAGGCTGCAACCGTCTTCGGTCCCTGGCGTTTGATTTCATCTTCTAGCGCACCGGCACAGCGCAGTCCACACTCGGGATACGTCAGACCGAAGGGGCAGCGGTAGCAGTACACTGGCGGGATGTGGGGCATGTCGGTGAACATTGGCGCGTAGTGCCGGCGCATCGACGGCTTACCTGTAATGGCCAGCGTACCCAGCGTCGCCCCGTGGTACGAGCCCCAGCGCCCGATCACTTTGTACCGCGACGGCTCACCCCGCGCGATTTGGGTCTGGCGCGCCAGCTTGATGGCCGTCTCGTTGGCCTCGGAGCCCGAGGTCATGAAGAACATCCGCGCGTCAGGGATGGGCAGGCGCTCGGCCAGGTGGTCGGCAAGCTCTTCCAGTGGCCGGCTGGTGAACATCGTCCCGTGGGCGAAGCCCACCTGCGCCGCCTGCTCCCCGATGGCGTCCGCAATCTCTTGAACGCCGTGCCCCACGTTGACGACGACGGCGCCGCCCGAGGCGTCGATGTAACGTTTGCCGGCGGTGTCCCACAGATAAACGCCCTCGCCGTGAGAAATCGTCGGCTTCGGATGCTTTTGCTTGCGATAGAGAACGTGGCTGGTCATTTTCGATAGATGCCTTTCGGGTCCAGTTCCTCGCGGATGATGTGGAGCTCCTCCGTCATCGGCGGTTCCGTCGCCCCCAACTCATCGGCGACGCGCAAGTCCCAGCCGACGTTCTCGCGCGCTTGATCGACCGTAGCGCCGGGGTGCAGCGCCGCGAGATACATTTCGTGCGTTTCGGGGTGGAAACGTAACACACCCACGTCGGTCACCACGACGGTTGGACCCTTGCCAGGAGCGTTGAGCTTCTCGCGCTCGTTGTCCCCGCCGAGGAAGCCGGCACTGGTGACAAAATCGACCTTTTCGGGGAAGCGCCGGCGCTGCATGCGGGTGATAATCATGATTTTCTTGGCCAGCAGCGCGATCTCGCACGCACCACCACTGCCTGGCAATCGCACCTTCGGGTTCTCGTAGTCACCGATGACGGTCGTGTTGATGTTGCCGTAGCGGTCGATCTGCGCCCCGCCCAGGAAGCCGACGTCGATCAAGCCGCCCTGGAGGTAGTACATGAACAGGTCGGGCATGCCGCAGGCCAGCGTCGAGCCGGTCACCAGACATGGGTCGCCGATGGACAGCGGGAGCCGCGTCGGGCGTGCGCCGAAGACGCCGGCCTCGTAGACCATCTCCATGTCGGGAGAGCCCGTCCGCTGGGCCAGGTTCACGGCGATGTTGGGAATGCCGACCCCGACGAACACCACCCGCTCGCCGGCTAGCTCGCGGGCAGCGTTCACGATCATCAATTCAGACTTGGTATATTCATTCGTCGTCAATTGACGCACCTCGCTTCACCTGTTATAATCCTGTCAGTACCCAATTAAGTCACCGATGCCTCATGGATACATACGCCAAACAATCATTCATCCGACGCATAGCCGAGGAGAACCGAAGTGACCCAGAGGGTACACGGGTCGTTTGGTCTGCTCATGCTGTCATTGAACTCGTCGCAGAAGAACTGACTCGACAAGAAATCGAGGAGGCACTTGAAGCCTGCGACGTGATTGAAGACTATCCGACCCTACACCGGCCTTTGCCTGACTGTCTAGTGCTTGGCTATCTAGATGATGATCATCCAGTTCACGTAGTCGTTGCCATAGATACCGACCAGGATAGAATACTTATCGTCACTGTATATCAACCGAGTGAGCAGGAGTGGGAAGATGATTGGAGAACACGAAAAACATAACGGTCATTGTGCCCTCTGTGGTGGTCGGCTTGAACCTGACCAACTTGCCATCATCCCTTTCGTCCTTGAAAGTGCTGTTGTGATCGTGAGGGACGTGCCGGCTGAGATTTGTCGTAATTGCAAAGAACCTTATATGACCGGTGCAGTCACAGATCGAATCACTCAGCTCCTGCGGCAGCTTCGCACACTTCACACCGAAGTTACCGTTGTCTCGTACACAACACTCAAGGAAGCTGTCTGACCATATCAGCCTACCCCACCCATCGTGGGACTTAGCGATAAGAGCCATAGTTCAACGGTTCTGCGTAGGCCTCGCCCGGTTGTAGTCCCGCCATCTTCCCCTCACCCAGCTTCTCCACGTACTCCACACGTCCTGAAACGCCGTACACCCACTCGTCGAGCCACGCCTCCAGCTTCTCCTGATCGCGCGAAATCCCGTCGTATTCGAGGTAGAAATCGTTGTCGCGATCGTAGTAGCCCTGGGTGTAAGACGGATGCGCCGAGTACGGCTCGTGCACGACGGCATCCACGATCACGCCTGGGATCATCGTCCGGTTGGGATCGGCGCGGATGACGCTCTCGTCGACGATATCTTCGGCCACGATGATGAGGCGATCAGCGGCGAAGGCGGCTTCTTTGCCGACGCCGACCAACCCCCACATCTGGGCGTTGCCCTGCTCGTCGGCGCGCTGCACGTGGATGATGGACACGTCAGGGTTGAGCGGCGGCACGACGTAGACCTCGTCGTTTTCGTCGTACGGGCTGCGCAGCGACTTGATGCGGGGATTCGCCACCGGCAGATCGCTGCCGGCATAGCTGCGCAGTGGATAGAACGGCAACTTCGCCGCGCCGGCCACGAACCGTGACACCATCCCGAAGTGCGAGTACTCCTCGATCTCGATGGGGTTCGGGATGCCCTTCTCGACAGCCCGCCGCAGCGCGTGCAGCGACCCCACGCCAGGATTGCCGGCCCAACTGAAGACCAGCTTGCGGGCACAGCCGGCCGCCACCATCTGATCGTAGATCAGATCAGGCGTCAGCCGGCACAGCTCCAGATTGCGCTTCTGCTGGCGGATGATCTCGTGGCCGGCGGCGAAACAGATCAAATGGGTGAACCCTTCGATGGCGACGCTGTCGCCGTCATGAACGAACTCGGCGACAGCGTCTTGCATCGTCATCAATTTCGACATAAACCTATGCTCCTGCAGGAACGAGCACCTCAGCGACAGCCTCGGCGAAGAGGTCCATGGCTATCTCAACCTCTGCTTGCGAAACGGTGAGCGGCGGCGAGAAGCGGATGCCGCTCTCGCCACAGCCCAGCGTGAGGAGGCCGTGGCGGTACAGACGGTCGAGAACTTTGTCGCGCAGATCGGGCGCCGGCTCACGTGTGTGCTTGTCGCGCACGAACTCAACTCCGATCATGAGCCCCAGCCCCCGCACGTCGCCGATGATGGGTGAATCGAGTGCCAGCTTTTCCAGTTGCTCCATCATCCACGCGCCGCGCTCGGCAGCGTTCGCCATGAGGCAGTCTTCAAGCAACTCGATGGTCTCCAATGCCGCCGCACAGGACACCGGGTTGCCACCAAACGTCGTGCTGTGAGCGCCCGTCTCCCAATCCATCATCTCTTCCTTAGCCAGGAAGGCGCTGATGGGCATGCCGGACGCAAGATCGGAAGAGCGTGTAATGATGTCCGGCACCACACCCCAGTGTTCCGAGGCAAACAGCCGGCCTGTCCGGCCCATACCGCTCTGCACTTCGTCAGCGATGAGCAGAATGCCGTGCCGATCACAGAGTTCGCGCAGACGGGGGAGCCAGTCGGGTGGCGGTACGACATACCCGCCCTCGCCCTGAATTGGCTCTACGATGATGGCCGCGACCTCATCCGGCGGGACGAAGCGGCGAAAGTGCTGTTCCTCCAACACGTCGACGCAGTGCACGTCGCACTCGGGATAGGTCAGATTGTAGGCGCAGCGATAGCAGTAGCCGTACGGAATGTGCTCGACGCCTGGCAGCATCGGGGCAAAGCCCCGCTTCTGCGTGACTTTGCTGGCCGTCAACGTCACGGCCCCCATCGTTCGGCCGTGGAAGGCGCCCTGGAAAGCGATGATGCGCGGCCGGCCCGTGTAGTAGCGCGCCAGCTTGACGGCTCCCTCGACGGCTTCGGCCCCAGAGTTTGCGAAAAAGACGCGCCATGGTTCGTTATCGGGGGCTAGGCTCGTCAGTTTCTCAGCCAGCTCGACGTAGGGCTCATAGTAGAAATCACACGAAATGTGGATGAGTTTCTCGGCTTGTCTCTGGATGGCATCCACGACGCGTGGATGGCAGTGGCCCGTGGTGCACACGGCGATGCCGGCCGCGAAATCCAGGAACCGGTTACCATCCAGGTCTTCCACTACCGCTCCCCGAGCTCGCTTAACCGCCAGGGGATAGGGTCGGATTAGGGACGTTGAGGTATGCGCTTCATCGCGCTCAATCAGCGCCTTCGACTTCGGACTAGGAAGCTCAGTGACAATATGCGGTGCACTGAACTCAGACTTGTTCATACTCTTGCACCCTTCTTCTTTGAAGCGATGTGATAAAGACCCTTAAGGTCTCGGAAACCCTAAGGGTCTACTTAGCGATTATTCAACGACGGTGCGACTCTGCTCGCGCACGTAAGCCTGCAGCGTGTAGAGGCCGCCGATGTTCTTGCCCGTGGAACCGCTGGCTTTCCAGCCGCCGAAGGGCTGCACGCCTGGCCAAGCGCCCGTTGTGGCGCCGGCTTCACGGTTCACGTAGACGACGCCGGCCTCGATCTTGTCGAAGAACGCCTCGATCTCAGCATCGTCCTCGCTGTAGAGTCCGCCCGTCAGACCATACTTGACGTCGTTGGCCTTCTCCAGGGCTTCCTGCAGCGAGTCGACCTCAGCTACGTAGAGGATCGGGACGAAGAGCTCCTCCCGCACGAGTTCGTGATCCTCAGAGACATCTTCGAAGATCGTCGGTTCGACGTAGTAGCCCTTGGCCATCTCGCCGTCGGTCACTACGTTGCCGCCGGCGATGACCTTGCCATCTTGCTTAGCTTTCGCGGCGAAGTTCTGAAAGTCCTGGAAGGCTTTCGCGTGAACCAGCGGTCCCAGGAAGACGTCGCGGTCCAGCGGGTTACCAATCTTGATGTCCTTGGTTTTCGCAACGAGCTTCTCCAGAAACTCGTCCTTGACGCGCCCGTCAACATAGACGCGGGAGCAGGCCGAGCACTTCTGGCCCCCCATGCCGAAAGCCGAACGCATCACGCCGGTGGCCGCTTTGTCCAGGTCGGCCTTGGCCGTGACAATGGCCGCGTTCTTGCCACCCATCTCGACAACGGTGGGCTTGGGATACTCCGTGCTGAAGTTCTGGTAAACCTGGTTGAAACCGACAGCGTATGAGCCGGTGAAGGTGATGCCGTCGACATCTTCGTTTTCGACCAACTCGCGGCCGACGGTGCTGCCAGGGCCGGCGACGAGGTTGATGACGCCGCCCGGTACGCCGGCCTCGACCAGCGTCTCGTACAGCTTGAGGCCCGTCCAGGGCGTGTCGCTGGACGGCTTCAGCACGACGGTGTTGCCCGTCACCAACGCCGCACCGACGGGGCCGGCGGCCAGCGCCATCGGGAAGTTGAAGGGCACGATGACGGCCCACACGCCGTGGGGCCGCAACACGTTCATGTTGCGATCCTTGGGCGACAGTTGACCCATGGCATGCTCGTAACCATCGTTCTCCCGCATCTGATGCGTGTAGTAGCGAATCAAGTCGGCCGATTCCTCCACGTCGCCTAGCGCCTCGACGCGGCTCTTGCCCATCTCGTAAGTCAGCAGTGCCGAAAGCTCATAGCGGTTCTCGCTCATGAGGTCGGCGGCGCGATCCAGGATTTCGCAGCGTTCCTGCCACGGGGTATTGCGCCATTCTTCTCGGGCTGCCCTGGCAGCCGCGATGGCATCGGCCGTATCCTGCCGCGATCCTTTCTGGAAGTGCCCCAGCACCACGTCGGTGTTGATGGGGCTCACGTCGGCGAACGTCTCCGCTGACTCTCGAGCCTCACCGCCGATGTAGATCGGCCATGTCTGGCCAAATTGCTCTTCAACCTGTTCAATTGCTTCATCAAAGGCTGCGTGCAACTGCTCGTTGTCCGCAGACATTGTCGCATACGTAACTTTGAAGCCTTCTTTTGCCACGATTATCTCCTTTCAAACTCTGTTGACTCCGACTACGATATCGTGCTTACACCGTCACCGTGAAACGTGAAACGTAAAACGTGATAAGCCTCTGTTCATCAACCAGGCTTCACGTTTTACGTTTCACGTTTCACTTTGCGCATCACACGGATGCCGGCCTCGTTGCTATCAGGTGCACGGCACCAGCCGGTAGGTGAACCCGCAGTTGGGACAGCGGACGCCTCCTTCCGGCAACTCCTCCAGCTCCGCTTTTTCGCATTTCGGGCACGGTACGCCGGCTTCCAGGTCAAGCTGGGCGATAACGGGATCGACGGGCGTCTCTGTCGAGGCGCCATCGGCCCGCTGCTTGGCCTGCCACTCGCCGGCCGGCACCCTCCACCACGGCGTCGTCATCGCACTCTGTACCCGATCTTTCTCGATATCTCGTCTGCCGTCGCTATCAGTCGTGGCGCCAGCTCATTCTCCAGCTCAGCCAGGGATATAATCGAGGCATGCACCGCCATGTTGATGGCAGCGACGACATCGCCGCGCTGTGATCGAACGGGAGCCGCCACTGACGAGAGCCCGTACGCCAGTTCCTCGTTATTGATAGCAAACCCCCGTTCACGAATTCTCCGGAGTTCTAGCACCAAGGCTTCTTTATCCGTGATGGTGTTCGGTCCGCGCGGCGCCAGGTGAATTCCCTCAAGTCTCGCTTCCAGTGTCTCGGGCGGCAGGTGGGCCAGCAGCACCTTGCCCATAGAGGTGCAGTACGCCGGCAACCGCGATCCCACGTGCAGATCCAGATCCACGATACGTTTCGTCCGCACCCGCTCGATGTAGATAATCTCCGTGTCGTCCAGGATGGACATATTGACCGTGTGTCCAAACTCGGTGGCCAGATCCTCCAGATACGGGAAGGCGATCTGGCGCAGCTCCAGCCCGCCCAGGGCCGTGACACCCAGATCCACGACGCGGATACCCAGGCGATATTTCTTCGTGTCCTCGTCCTGTTCGAGGTAGCCGAGAGTCTTGAGCGTGTGCAAGTAGCGATGCACCGTGCTCTTATTGAGATCCAGCTTGGTTGCCAGTTCGGTGACCCCTTGCAGCGGTTCACCTTCCGAGAAGGAGGACAGAATGGCCATGCCACGCACCAGCGAAGTAGAGAGGTTTCTATCGTTCATAGCACAATGTTCGTATTACTCGAACATCAATCCGAATAATCAAACACAGTATAGCAAACGAATTGGTATTTGTCAACCGGTTTTGCCTGGAGTTTACTCATAACTCGGATGTCAAGTCGTTTCACGTGTGAGCTGCGCGTATCTCGAACCCTTCGACAGGCTCAGGACGTCGCAAGTTCGAGCGTCCAGGAGGCTGAAACTTGTTTCAGGTCCTAGGGGTTCGGCCTTGCCTCTAGGCGCCACAGCCGCTGAGACAAAGGACTTAGATGTGGGGACGACACTTACGCGTATACCAAATACGGGGACTGTCGGTGTCTTCTCAATAAGCCTTGATCATCGTTTCGGCCATTGGCTTCCGCCTGCTCCCGCTGGATTTGGCAATCCAAGCCGAGCTAAGTGGCCCAAACGATGATCATACCCTCTCAATACATGGGGAACATGTAGGACGATTTGGTAAATCGTCGGGTCGAAATACCATTTCGACCTACATAGCCCCGAAATACTGAGATGATACGGGGACTGTCGTCCCCTTTGAGCGAGAAACCTACGCCATGGGCCGCCGCTACCGACAGATCTCGGCCACACCCAATTTACTACTTCATGACAGCCGGCAAGAACACATAATACCTCACCAGCGGCGCTGTCACCGTGACCGAGGGCGTCGGTGTGGGGGTAGACGTGTGTAGCGGCGTGGTCGTGGGTGTGACCGTAGGTGTGGCTGTAGCGGACACTTGAGACAGATACCACCGCGCGGTGTCCGAACAGCAATCGGGGTGCACCGGATCGGAGTAGAAAACTGTCAGCTCATCCCCATCTGACACTTTCAACATCCCCTCATCCCCGTTGCTCTCCTGGCACAGCCAACAGAAGTATAGATTATGATCCGCCACAGCGGACGAGAAGATGCCCGTGTCAGTGTCCGTCTCTCTCACGAAGAGTGTGATTCCCCGAGAATCTGTCCCACTGCTCACATAGACAGGGACTCTCTCTTGCTGCGCGGGGTCCTGGTTCGCGTTCGGGTCCAGCACCATTAGCACAGCCTCGTCGTCAACGGACCAGTATTGATCGCGATCGAAGGCGACCCAAGCCGGCGGTGTCGGCGTTGGCGTTATCGTAGACGTGGACGTGGGTGTCGGGGTAGCCGTCTGGGTCGACGTCGGCGTGGCCGTGGCCGTGGGCGTCGGGGTCGGTGTTGCGACGTACCAGCGCGCTTCGGCTGGCTCCGAAATATTGGCCGCAATCGCCTCGACCCAATCGCCATCACTCACGTGAATGCGCCGCTCGTCAGGCACATTGCCGGCCGTGGAAAAGCCCAGTGTCCCCGTGAACCGGCCGCTGTTGCTGCTTGTCTCCGACACCGAAATCCGCATGCCGGGAAACCCCGGCGCCGTCTCACTGCGGACGTGGATGTCGATGATGTCGATCGCCGAGGGGTCACCGGTGCGGCGCGGATCAATGACCTCGATGTTGGCCACATCATCGCCGTAGTACACGGAGCGGTCGAAGCTGATGGCCGGCACCGGCGTCGCTGTGGACGTTGCCGTCGGCTCGATGGTGCCGGTCTGCGTCGGTGTTAGCGTAGGTGTCGGTGTCCGGGTCGGGGTCAAAGTGAAGCGCGATGTGGGCGACGGCGTCCACGTGGCGCCGAAGACTTTGTACTCCAGGTGGAGTACCGGTCTCTTGTCTCGATCGCCGGCGCCGTAACCCGAATACCAGGAGAAGCTCTGGAACTGGTCCATCATTGGGCCGTCCAACCGCAAAGCTATCTGCCCGGCGGACAGCCGCGTCTCCACGTAGTCCCGAGCCGCTGCGGTGAACACAAAGCGGTTCACCGTCTCGTTATCGAGCTCCTCGGGGCGCAGCGGCGTACCAACGGGAACAACAGTGGCCGGCTCCTCGAGCAATGTTCGATGCGTGGGAAAGTACGGGTGACCGCCGCCCGTCCAGGTGCCATCGGCAACCTCGTCGAGAATCTTTAGCGACCACTCGCCGCCCAGTTCGGGGTGCAGGTTGTTGCTAGACAGACCGACGATGTCAAGCCACGCCTCCGTGATCTCCGCGCCGGCCGGCACACTGCTCAGGTCGAAGTGGATTGCGCCGTAGAGCTTCTGTCGTCCACCGGTATTGTGACTGCCGGCCCACATCGCGTAGCTGCCGAGCAAGTTCTTTTCCGGAAGGTCCGAACTGACCGAGCCGACGTCGTACTGACCGGGCACGGCCGTCAGCGGAACCACCGTGGCCCAGGGGAACTCCGTGGGGGTCGGTGTGGAGGTAGGGGTCGATGGTGTAGCTGTCGGCGATGGCCCAGGCGTCG
>JAANWY010000343.1 GCA_018263655.1 Anaerolineales bacterium
CGTATATCGGGTATTGCTTCAGATTCGAGTTGAGGTGCCCACTGTCCACCGTTCACTGTTCACTGTTCACTGTTCACTTATACGTAATACACCCCAAGCTGAGGGGCGATCACCAGCCCCCCACGGACGGAAAGAAACACGGACAAAAACAAAAAAGTTGAACATCCGTTACTTCGGCTAACTCAGCACAGGGTTTCCTTCTGTCCGTGGGGACGTTTCTGGCCGTCTGCTTGCCATCCACGGATGAATCTTGCGATGACCTGTTACGTATAAGTTCACTGTTCACTGTTCACTGTTCACTGTCCACTGTCCACTGTTCACTGTCCACTGTTCACTGTCCACCGGCCCTCAGTGTCCACACACCTCTCGCCATCTCCGGCCATCCTGCCCGATGAAGTGGCGTGCGGTATCGGGCCCCCAGCCCCCGGGTTCGTAGAAGTCCAGCTCGGGGGCGGCGTCGGTCTCCCAGCCGGCGTGGATGGAGTCGACCAGCGACCATGCCAGCTCGATCTCGTCCGAGCGGGCGAACAGCGACTGGTCGCCTTGCAGGGCGTCCAACAGCAGCCGTTCGTACGCGCTGGGCAGTGCATCTTCTCCGAAGGTGGGGCGATGATGGAATTCCATGTCGACTGACCGCAGCGTCATGCCGGCGCCCGGAACCTTCGTCTCGAAGCGCAGGTGCATCCCTTCGTCGGGCTGAATGCAGATGCCCAGGAGGTTGGGGGGCAGGCCTTCGCCGGCTGGCGAGGAGAACATCAGGTGGGGGGCACATTTGAACTGGATCATAATCTGGGTCGTCTTCGTGGCCAGTTGCTTGCCGGAGCGGAGGTAGAAGGGCACGCCTTGCCAGCGCCAGTTGTCGATGTGCAGCTTGAGAGCTGCGTAGGTGGCCGTCTGGGAATTGGGGCCGATATCGGTCTCGTCTCGATAGCCCCGCACCTTCTCCCCCATGACTTGGCCGGCGACGTACTGGCCGCGCACCGTGCGCTCTGCGGTGTCCGCCACGCCGATGGGCCGCAGAGCGCGCAGCACCTTGACCTTCTCATCCCGCAGTGCGGTCGCCTCGAAGGCGATGGGCGGCTCCATGGCCGTCAGGGTGAGCAGTTGCAGCAGGTGGTTCTGGAACATATCGCGCAGGACGCCGGCTGTGTCGTAGTAGCCGCCTCGCTCGCCGATGCCCACGCTCTCCGCGACGGTGATCTGCACATGATCGATGTAGTTACGGTTCCAGAGTGGCTCGAAGATGGCGTTAGCGAAACGGAAGACCATGATGTTCTGCACGGTCTCCTTGCCCAGATAGTGGTCGATGCGATAGATCTGATTCTCACCGAAGGATTGGTGAATCGTGCTGTTCAGGGCCTGAGCTGAAGCCAGGTCGTGACCGAACGGCTTCTCGACCACGATTCGTCGCCAACCATCGTTTTCGGCCGTCATGCCGGCCGCGCCGAGGTTTGTCACGGCATCTGCGTAGAACTGGGGCGCGACCGCCAGGTAGTAGAGGCGGTTGTCGGCATTCTCCCCTTCATCACTGAGCCCTCGCAGGAAGCCATCGAGCTTCTCGTAGTCCTCAGCGTTCTTGATGTTGCCCGGGCTGTAGAAGAGACCTTCGGCGAAGGGCGCCCACTTGGATGTGATCACCGGATCGTCGCCGAACTCCTCGACAGCTTGGCGCATCTCGCGACGGAACTCCTCGTGGCTGTAGGCCGTGCGTGAGGAGCCCACAATGGTGAACCCCCGGGGCAGCCGGCCCTTCAGGTGCAGACTGTAGAGCGCCGGGATTAGCTTGCGGCTGGTCAGATCGCCCGACGCGCCGAAGATGACCATCTTCGACGGCTCGGGCCGGCGTGGCTCGGGGATCTCTTCGGGTGCGATTTCTTGAATGTGAAATTTGTCAGTCATTGGATCTATTCTTGTGCAGGCACGAAGCGCCTGAGTAGTTTGACAATGTCACATTTCGCTGCTGTGGCCGGTCTCCCGACCTTTGATCGCTGAAGGTCTCCTGCCTGTGCGCCTGCCTGTGCCGGCACGGCAGACAGGTCGCACGCAGACAGGCCTGACCGAGCGGCGTCCTGAGCCCGTCGAAGGGGCGAAACGGGCCCGGTCGGAGACCTTCGCCCAACGTGGGACGGTAATGTGGCATTGTCAAAGTAGTCACTACTGAAACTGCCGTTACTATGAGATGCTGGGTGATCCTTGTCTTACGCCTCAACAAAGTGTCCTGATGAAGTTGGACGAGGTCTCGGTCAATACGCTGGACAAGGTCTCGGCCAATACGCTGGACGAGGTCTCGGCCAATATGCTGGACGAGGTCTCGGCAATACGCTGGACGAGGTCTCGCCAATACGCTGGACGAGGTCTCGGCAATACGCTGGACGAGGTCTCGTCAATACGCTGGACGAGGTCTCCTGACCGATGTCCCCGCGTGCGGCTGCGGTCGGGAGACCTTGCCGAGCATGTGGGTTAGTTGCTGGACGAGGTCTCGTCAATACGCTGGACGAGGTCTCGTCAATACGCTGGACAAGGTCTCGTCAATACGCTGGACGAGGTCTCGTCAATACGCTGGACGAGGTCTCCTGACCGATGTCCCCTTGCGCTTCGGTTGGGAGGCCGCCGGCGATCGCAAAGGGACTTCAGGGTTGCGCGGCCGTGTCTCGCCACGCGCGCAGTACCTCCGCCACGCTCCAGGCCTGGGCGATGCAGCCCCGGGGTGTGAAGGGTGGGTGGCCATCGAAGATCTCGCTGATACTGCCGACCCCGTGGTCGACCAGGTGCTGGAGCAAGGGCGGCAGGTAGGACCTGGCGAGGTCGGGATCGCCGTACACGCGTAGGTGGGCGCTGACAAAGGGGCCGATGAGCCAGGCCCAGACCGTGCCCTGGTGATAGGCCGCATCCCGCTCGCGTTGGCCGCCGCCATAGTGGCCGACGTAAGCCGGCGCCTCGGGTGCCAGGCTGCGCAGGCCGTGGGAAGTGAGGAGCTCGCGAGCGCAGGCATCCACCACGGCCTGCTGCTGTCGGGCGTCCAGGGGGCTGTGGGGCAAAGAGACGGCAAACAACTGATTGGGGCGCAAACTGGCATCGTCGCCGGCCGGCCCATCAAGCACGTCGTAACAGTAGCCGGCCTCCTCGTTCCAGAAGCGCGCAAAGCCGGCCTCCACCTGGTCGGCCGCCGCTGCGTATTCCTCGGCCCGCTCCCCCAGCCGACAAGAGAAATCGACCATAATGCGCAGAGCATTGTACCAGAGGGCGTTGATCTCCACAGGTTTGCCGATGCGTGGCGTCACGACCCAGTCGTCCACCTTGGCATCCATCCAGGCGAGCTGCACGCCGGCTTCTCCCGCGTAGAGCAGGCCGTCGGCCGGATCCACATGGATGTCGTAGCGTGTACCCCGCTGATGCCAGTCGACGATGTCGTGCAGCACCGGGAAGAGCTCGCGCAGCACATCATCATCTTCGGTCGCGGCGTGGTAGGCGCGAATGGCTTCAAAGTACCAGAGGGTGGCGTCGACGGTGTTGTATTCGGGCGTCTCGCCGGCTTCTGGGAAGCGGTTGGGCAGCATGCCCTGATCCACGAACCGGGCAAACGTACGCAGAATGCTGCGGGCGACATCGTGCCGGCCGGTGGAGAGGGTCAGGCCGGGCAGGCTGATCATCGTGTCGCGTCCCCAGTCGCCGAACCAGTGGTAGCCGGCGATGATGCTGCGGCCGTCCGTGCTGGGCGTGGTCGCAGGATCGCCATCGCCGGGCAGTGCGCGGTGGACAATGAACTGGTCGGCGGCGAGGGCCAGATGCTCGACGGCTGCAGGAGCAGAGGTGAGATCCGCCCGTGTGAGCAGTTGTTGTTCGTAGCGCTGTCGTTCAGCATAAGCGGCGTTACCGTCAAGGTCGGGCGCCTGTTCGGTGCTGGCGACGATGGTGAGCGATTCGCCAGGCTGAAGGGTGGCGCGGAAGGTGCCGGCGTGCAGGTGATCGTCGATTGCGTCTAACCCCCGGTATTCTTCCAAACTGAGGAAGAAGTGTTGGTACCATTTGTTTTCAGAGGTGACGTTGGCCTGAGCGCTCAGGATGACGAAGGGGGTGGCGCCGTCGAAAGCGGTCACACGCAGACCGTGTTCAACGGCGTCAGTCCGCATGTCCCAGTCGCCTTGCGTGTTGGCGTGATGATCGCGATAGTTGATCAGGGCCTTGGTGGCCAACGTCAGCGGCGCGGTGCCCCGGCGAAAGTCGTAGCGGATGTAGGTTGTGTTAGCGCCGAGCTGCATCCACACGCGCTTCTCTAGGAGAGCGTCGGCGCAGGCGAAGGTCCACACTGGCGTCGTGCCTTCCAATTGGAAGCGCTCGATGTGCTGGAAGCCGGCCGGCTCCACTTCGTCGTCGCTCCAATGGTTGACGAATAGAGGGTAGGCGTGGCCGTTGTAGGTCGCTGTCTCATCCAGTTTGGTGAGCAACAGCGCCCGTTCAAGCGGTGGCTTCAGCGCAGCAATCAGCAGACCGTGATAGCGACGTGTCAGGGCGCCGGCGATCGTCCCCGACGCGTAGCCGCCGATGCCGTTGGTCACCAGCCACTCGCGCGCGACCGACACGTCCAGATTGCCGCATACCGCACGTCCGAATTCGATCATCGCATACCTCCACCGCTAAGTCTACGCCGATCGTGCTCCCATCATACCGCCCGCCCGGCTGCGGGAAAGAGCCTTCGCTAGAAAGCTACCTGAAAGCGCTTGAGGCCACTGATTTGTGCGCCCGATAGGGCGGTCGGGGTTCATGCAGTTGTTATGCTGCCACTTGCTATCTATGCTACATTATACGCCTCTCAATGAGTCTGTCAAAGCCCCCAGGCTTTACCAACATGGCTCTTTGGGATTTCGCGTGGGAAGGCTCCATCTGGGAGTACTCAGACAAAGCGGCGGTAGCCCTCGAGATCAAGGTACAGGCATAGTGTAGCCTGGGGCTTGGTAACCAGTAAGCGTTCAGGGGGCAACCCATGGAGCATCCCTTCGACAGGCCCTTCGACAGGCCCTTCGACAGGCTCAGGACGCCGCTCAGGACGCCGCCTGAGTAGACCGAGGCGAAGCCGAGG
>JAANWY010000344.1 GCA_018263655.1 Anaerolineales bacterium
CCTCGTCGGCTAGCGGGTGACGGACCATTTCCGTATAGTGGCCTACCCCGTACGGGGTGTCGTACGGTTGATTCTTCCAGACGACCCCCCACTCGTCGACGTAGGTGTCTCCATCACTGGCGTATTCTTCGACTGCGTAGTATGAATTGGCCCATCCAACCGACGTCAACAGCATATCTTCGTCGATGGCCCGTTCCAGCGCGTAAGTATTGCCACCGCCGTGGGGGTTGTGTAGGTCTTCGTCTTCCAGTCCCAGGTCGTCCTTCACCCGGGTGGCGAATTCCGGCGTGAAGCTGATCTGCATGGGACAGCGATCAGGCACTTCGTGGTTGAGGGCGGTCAGAACTCGGTCTCGGTGTTTCATCTGGTCACTTTGAGCCCTACGCCAGCCGGCGCCCCAAGAGCGACTGCAACGCCACGGAGATGACGATGATGAGCCCGTAGATCAACTGCGTCCAGAAGCCCGTCAGCCCGATGGCCACGATGCCGGCCTCGATCGCGCCAATGATGAAGCAGGCGATGAACGTCCCAAACACGGTCCCTGTCCCGCCAAAGACCGAAGTGCCACCTAGAAACACCGCTGCCAGCGTGCGCAGCAAATACCCTTCGCCCAGCGTGACCCAGAAGTAGTTGACCTCCATGCTGGCCAGGATGCCGCCGAAGGCCGCAGCGACGCCAACGACGGCGAACACCATCATGCGGGTCCAAGCGGCATTGACGCCCATCAGTCGTGCGCTTTCCTCGTTATCTCCGATGAGGTACACGTGGGCGCCGAACCGGTGGCGGTTCAAGAAAATCCATACAAGAACTGCAACGACAATGGTCCAGATCATCTGCGCCGGCAGATAGTTTCCAATCCGGCCCACCAGCGCTTCACGTATAATCGCCCCCTTTGCCGACACGAGAGACGCCGGCTTGCCGCCGGTGAGGACCAGGACGGCTCCTCGGTAGAAGAACTGGGTGCCGATGGTGGCTACCAGGGATGGGATGCCCAACTTGACCACGATGACGCCATTTAACAGCCCCGCCAGGAATCCTGCAATTAGGCATGCAATAACCGCCAGGGGTATGCTACCGGTGGCCCCAACGGTACTGACATACGCCAACGTTCCTATGGCCATGATCGAGGGGAACGACAAATCGATCTCGCCGGCGATGATCACCATCGTCAAGGGTAGCGCCATCACGGCGAAGAACGGTATGGTAGACATGTAGGCAGCGTAGATGGAAGGTGAAAGGAACGTTCGGGGCGCCCCGATGACGAAAATTACCCAGATGGCCACCAGTACACCCACGATGCCAATCTGCAACCCATAGTTGCGGCCCAATCTAGCGAGACTGGTTCGCCAAAGTCCTATCTGGCCTATGGATTGATCCTCAACACGAGACGTCATTTCGCTCTCCTCTTTTACGCCGGTATCAGTCCAAACTCCCGGTCTGGGCCACCCGATACATCTTGTCCATCAGCTCTTCCAATGGGATGTCTGCCGTCACAAACTCGCCGGCGACCTCGCCTCGGTCCAGCACCACAATCCGGTCCGCTACCGAGTGCACGTGGAAAATATTATGATCGATGAATATGCATGATTTGCCGGCTTCTTTGATGCCTTGCACGAACTCCAGCAGCTTTCTGACCTCCGATAGCGCCAACCCCATCGTCGGCTCATCCAGGATGATGAGATCGGCTTGGAAGTGGAGCGCGCGTACAATGGAGACGCCCTGCTTCTCGCCGCCAGAAAACGTCCTCACAACGGAGTCCGGCGCAACGGCCGACGACGTGAACCCCATCGACCCCACCATCAACTCCTCCGTTTCGTGCATCATCTTGTCTACATCGAGGAAACCGAACCGACCCGAGATCTCGCGTCCCATGAAGATGTTGCGCCACAGCGTCTGCAGGTCAGCCAGGGCGCGCTCCTGGTAAACGGTTTCGACGCCGAGTTGTCGCGCTCTGGCGACAGTCAGGCCTTCGGTCTTTTCACCGTTGAAATACATCTCACCGCTGTCCGGTGCGTGGTAGCCCGTGATGATCTTGATTAGCGTGGACTTGCCGGCGCCGTTGTCGCCCACTAAGCCGACAACCTCGTTGGAGCCAACTGTGAAATCGACATCGCGAAGCGCTTGGACTTCCCCGAAACGCTTGGAGATGTCGTTCATTTGGAGTCTGTAATCCATCAAGCAATCTCTCCTTGAGCAGGGGCAAGCGGCACAGTAGTGATCGACAGCTAATGATGCTGCACTCAAGTACATCGTGCGACGCTATGGGTTGCGAGCAACCAGCCGGCGCCACTTGCCCCACCATTGTTCCACTCTCGCGCCTAGGCGTGAATGGACCCTACCGGATCTGATCCTCTACGAGAGGGGCCAGTGCCTCGACATTGTCCTTGTGCGCGAAACCAGAGCCCGTATCGATGTGCAGGCCGGAGAACTGGTACTTCGCCGTCAGGCAGATCTGCGCGATTGGCAGATAGCCCTGCAAGAATGGCTGTTGATCGAGCACCAAGTCCGTCCAGTTGCCCCGGATCGCTTCCAGTGTAGCTGGCGACAGGTCGAACCCAATCATGTAGATATCGTCCGTCCCCTTGCCGGCCGCCTTCAGGTACGTCTCCGTGGTGGCGGTCAACGCGCCGTGATCGGTGGCGATCAGCTTGACGTCGGGATGGGACGACACGTAACCCGTGAACGTCGGGGTGCCGGCCGTCGCATCTGCATCTGCGGCAGAGTCGATCTCGATGTAGTCGACCGTCATCCCTGCCTCTTCCAGCGCATCGATGACGCCCTTAGTTCTCAGGCCGCGGGTCGGCTCAGACAAAAGCCCCCAGACCATGGCCTGATCGCCATCTCCGAGGCCGGTTCGTCGGAGCGCCTCCTGGCCCAGCATGTGGCCGGATTCATACAGCTCCTGACCGACGTAACCGAATCCTACGCCTTTGTACCGGGCCTCGAGCCTGGGGAGTGTCGTGTTTTGGCTGGTTACGATGATCCCGTTGGCCTCGGCCTCGTCGACGACGGTCTCAAAGGCGTCATCGCCCGGGTGGCCCATGATGGCGATGCCGTCGGGGTTCGTGGCGGCGGCCTCTTTGAATTGTCGGACCATCTTCTCGGGGTTCCAGTCTGACCACACGTATTCGACGTCGGCGTCCAGGTCTTTTTCAGCAGCCTTCGCACCGTTGTACACCACGGTGCCGAAGGGGCCGCCCGGTGGTCCACCGGGGAAGAAGATGATCTTCACGCCACTGCAGAGCTCCTCGCCGGCGGGAGCTTCTGCGGCTTCCTCGGCCGGCGCCGTTGCCGGCAGCGGCGCGCAAGCGGCGATCAGTAGCAGCACGATCAGGCCACAAACTAGCCAACAGACTTTCCTCGAGTTCATTTTTTCCTCCTTTGGAAAATTAGGTGAAGCTGCTTGGTTGGATGTCTTCTGGAACCAACTCGGTGATGGTCATTCTTGACTATCAGATTCGGTAGTAGAGCTAGCGAGATTACCTGGCTTGATAATCAAAAACGATTATGGTGCATGGGCAACAGAGCAATCAATGGAAACACCGTGCATAGTCATCTATGTATGAGCTGTCATCACCCCCTTCTGTGTGGTAGAACTCTCTCGAACGACCAACTGAGGTTGAATCAAAATCGCCTCCGGTGGAGCAGCGGTTTTTCCTTCTTCTCTCAGGTCTATCATACGCCGCAGTTCCGTCACTGCGCGCCGGCCCAACTCGACCATGTCCTGGCGCACCGTGGACAGCGGTGGGCAAAAGTATGCTGCCTCCGGGATGTCATCAAAGCCGACGATCGCTAGATCTTCGGGCACCCGCCGGCTCATCTGGCGCGCTGCTCGCAGCGCGCCTAGCGCCATTTGGTCGTTGCTGACAAACACTGCATTGAGCCTCGGGCGTTGTTGCAGTAACCGGCGCAGGCTACGTTCGCCAGATGCTGGCATCCAATCGCCTTCAGCGACGAGGCTGTCTGCCGTCGTGATGCCGGCTTCCTCGAGGGCCTCTTGCCAGCCCAGTTTGCGTTGGCGAGCCTCCCACCAGTCCAGCGGGCCGGCGATCAGTCCCACCTGTTGAACACCTTGCCGGAGTAGGTGTTCAGTGGCTACCCGACCGCCACGCCGGTTATCCACCGCGACGACAGGCGATGTTGGGTGGGGCTGCATGCTGAGGAAAACCACCGGCACTGAGAGTTGCGAGGCTCTTTGCTGTATCCAAGCGCGATTGCTGCCGATTTCGGGCAGTGCCCAGACGATACCGTCGACATGCTGCGAGAGCATGTCGCGTAGTTGGTGCTTGACGTCGCTCTTTCCAGGTTCATGCACCAGGCTCAGCAGGAGCGTATAGCCCCACTTGTCAGCCTCTGTTTCGATGCCTAGCAGTGTGCGCGATGGACCGTAGTATTCCAGACCGCTGCCGGCAACGCCCAATGTGCAACTGCGCCCTTGACTCAAGCTGCGAGCAATCCGACTGGGCTGATAGCCCAATCGATCGATGACCTGCTGGACCCGCCGGCGGGTGTCCGATGCGACATCCGGGCGGTCGTTGATGACGCGAGAAACGGTTTGAGTTGAGACTCCCGCTTCTTCCGCGACCTGTTTGATCGTTGTCCGTTTCTTGGCAGTCATGTGGGGAGGGCTCGTGATTCCTGTCCTACTGGAAGGGGGCGCGTTCCCGTTAACGGTCCCGTGACCGATAACATTATACCAAAAAGGCAAAGCGATGTCAATAGTCTGTGTGCCTTTTTCGTCGAAAACAGCATAGAAAAAGCTTGCCCTACTGCTATTCAGCCACAGACAATTTAAGATAAGCGTATCTTCTCAATATATGGGGGGACATGTAGGACGATTTGGTAAATCGTCGGGTCGAAATACCATTTCGACCTACATAGCCCCGAAATATTGGGATGATACAGATAAGCGTTATGTGCGGCGAAATCACGCCCTCGAACCCTTCGACAGGCCCCCTTCGACAAGCTTGTATACTGAATGAGGGCCTTACCAACGTAAATAGCAGCAGTTGACACCAGGCGATTTTGCCCCTAGGGTTGGTACCTGGGAAGGCGGAGTTGACTATCGACAAGCTGAGGCG
>JAANWY010000345.1 GCA_018263655.1 Anaerolineales bacterium
GCAAGTTCGAGCGTCCGGACGCCGCAACTTGTTGCGGGCTGAGAGCGTCGGCCACCGGCTTTACAAACTTGGGATGCACACCAACGTGAGCCGGCAGGTTTGTCTAGTCGGGACGACGTGGTAGAATTGCTCAGCGCGAATCTAGAAAGATCAAGGAGCGCAACGAAATGCCCAAAGCCGACAATGTTTCGCGAGATCAGCCCCCGTGTCCGCCCCAACCCCTCCCGCCGTTACTAATGGTGTCGGAAGAGGGCTCCTTCGCTCATCGGACGGTTACCGAGCGATTGCCCGGCATCATCCGGCGGGTGATTGCTGAGAACGATTTCCCGCCGGCGATTGTGGAAGACCTCCAGGCATTGAGGGCTGAGCTGCCCGAGGGGCACGTGCGCCTCATTCGGGATGATGGCGGTGCGGACGTAGAGACGTGGGCCGGCTACGTTGAGCCCTGCCTGGGAGAGCGGTGGATCGATCTGCCGTGGTACTTCGCAGAAGCGTACTTCTACCGGCGTATCCTTGAAGCGACCCGCTACTTCGCATCTGGGCCGTGGCAGGGCGTAGATCCGTTCGAAACGCAGAAGCGCGTGGGGCTCGCGTCCGCGATGGCGTCCGTCCGTGCCTTGAGTACTCGGGTCAACGATTTGGTCAGCACGAGCGACGGCGACAACCGCGCTGGTCTCACGACGCTGACCTATTTTGGGTTGTGGGGTAACCGGGTGGACATGAGTCTCTGGCCGGCTGACGCGGAAGGTGATGATCGCAGCCGTGTGGAGGTTGAGGGGGAACGGGCCAATATCCTGGCGAACGATGTCGAGGCCCTGGCCGAGGAGGTACTTGATCTTCGGGGAGCCCGCATTGACTTCATCGCGGATAACGCCGGCTTCGAGCTTGTCTGTGACTTGTGCCTGGCGGACTTCCTGCTGGCCTGCGGGGCGGCCGGCGTGGTTTCTCTCCACCTCAAGGCGCACCCCACCTTCGTGTCCGACGCGATGATCGAAGACGTACATGACACGCTGGAGGTGCTGGCAGCCGACGAAGATTCTGATGTGCGTGCGTTAGGCCAGCGATTGCAGAGTCACGTCGATGCAGGCCGGCTGCAGCTCCGCGATGACTTCTTCTGGACCTCGCCCCTCGCCTTTTGGCAGATGCCGGACAGTCTACGGGAGCTCTTGGCGGAGGCCGCGTTGGTCTTCGTCAAGGGGGATGCCAACTACCGCCGGCTGTTGGGAGATCGACACTGGCCGTTCTCCACCCCGTTTGAGGACATTGTGTGCTATTTCCCGACGGCGCTGGCCGCCTTGCGCACGCTTAAATCGGAGCTGGCCGCCGGCCTCCACCCGGGCCAACCAGAAGAAGTCGCCCGTGAAGACCCCGAGTGGCTGACGGGCGGTCGTTGGGGCGTCATTCAACTCGCCGAAAATTAGTCTACTGCTCGGCTACCCTTGCGAAGGTTAGGAATAGCCTTGGCAACAGACCGATTCTGGCTAAGTGGCCCCCGCGAAGTTCTTTCATGCTGTCGAAGGTCTCCTGACCGAGACGTAGGGGGCATCGGTCGGGAGACCTCGCCCAGCTTTATGAAGGTACTTATTTGGGGCTACTCAGGCGAAGACTCTGCGACTCGAAAGCCACTGCCCAACCTTCGCAAGGGTCACCTATACACACAGTCTACTGTTTGGCTCTTCTTTGATCTTGGACGACGTGCCACATGAAACGCGGGATGTCCAACTGCCGGCGGAGCCGCCAGGGCTCTCGAGCTAGCCGGTAGAGCCACTCGAAACCGAGTCGCTGGACCCAGAGCGGTGCGCGCCTGGCTACGCCGGCCAGGAAATCGAAGGCGCCGCCCACCCCCATGGCGGCGGCCACGCCCAGCCGGCCCAGGTTGCGCGCGATCCACAGGTCCTGCTGCGGGGCGCCGTAGGCCACGAGCAGCACGTCGGGGTCTCGCGCGCGGACCAACGCTACGATCTCGTCCTCTTCTTCGACGGCCGGTGAGCCGGCGTGCGTGCCGACGATCATTACACCTGGCGCTGACTGAACCAGCCGCGCGGCCGCTTTCTCTGCCACGCCGGGGGCTGCGCCCAGCAGGAAGATCCGGTGCCCGAGGCGTGCCGCTTGCTGTGCGATGAGGGGGACCATATCCGAGCCGGCGACGCGCTCCTGCAGCGGCGTGCCTTGCCGGCGGGCGGCCCACAGCAGCCCGACGCCGTCCGGGATGCGCAAATCGGCGGCGTTGATCACCTCGCGGAACGCCGGCATCCGTTGCGCTGTCATGACGAACTCCGGGTTGACGGTGATGGTGTGGTGTGGCGTGCCCTCCTCGACGAACTCGGCGATGTGGTGGAGGGCCTCGTCGGTGGTGACGTTGTCGATCTGGACACCGAGGATTTCAATTGTGAACCCTTCGACACAGCTCAGGACAGGTGGTGAATTGTGAATTGTGAATTGTGAATGTGGCACGTCTAGCTCGAACATCAGGTGGTCGCTATGCTCTCCAAGATGGTCAGGGTTTGTTGGGCAGCGCGTTGCCAGGTGAATTGCTGGGCGCGTTGGAGGCCGCGCCGGCGCAGGTCGGTTCGCAGGTCGTCGTCGGTCAGGATGCGGTGCAGGGCTCCGGCCAGAGCGTCTGTGTCGTGGGGATCGACGAGGAGTGCGGCGTCGCCGGCTACCTCAGGTAAGGATGAGGTGTTGGAGGCCACGACTGGAGTTCCGCAGGCCATGGCTTCCAGGACGGGGAAGCCGAACCCCTCGTACAGGCTGGGCATGACCAGGGCGCGGGCGCCGGAAATGAGGGCCGGCAGGTCGGCTTGGGCCACGTGGCCGGTCAGCACTACTCGATCACCCAACGCTTCGGCGCAGGCAATCAGGTCATCGGCTAGCCAGCCGGGGGAGCCGGCCAGGATTAATTGTGAACTGTGAATTGTGGATTGTGAATTCAGAGTTGCAAAGGCATCGAGCAAGCGTTTGAGGTTCTTGCGGGGGTGGAGGGCGCCGATGTGGATGACATAATCTTGCCGAATGCCGTAGCGTGCGCGGGATGCGGCGATTTCGGCGGGGTCCTCGACGGGGTGCATGTCCGGGTCGAGGCCAGGGTAGACGACGGTGACTTGCTCGGGATCAGCGGTGTAGTGGCGGATCAGGTCCTGGCGGGTGGCTTCGGAATCGGCCAGGAGATGGGCGGCTACGCGGGTGTGCCGGCGGGTGGTCCAGTCCAGATACCAGCGGTCGAAGCGTCGATGGGCTTCGGGGTACATCAAGTAACCGAGGTCGTGCACGGTGGCGACGCTTGGCACCGTGCACATCAGGGGCAGCACGTGGCTGGGCACGAACAACACGTCTGGGGGGTGATGCATCAGTTCCGCGGATAGACGCAGATGCGTCCAGAGCCTGGACCACGGTATGCAGCGGTGTTCACTATGCGCTCGCTCCGGAAACAGGCCGGCCGGCGGTGGATCGTTGAAGTACAATCGATAGCGATGACGGTTGGGCGCGTTTAGCATGGCGCGCGTGAGGTGCAGGGCATAGTTCTCGGTGCCGGTACGGTTCGGGCGGACGGTCCGGCTGGCGTCAATTCCAATGACATAGTCGAGAGTATGTGACACTGAGACCTCGTTCCTGTTGACCTAGGCGCCGCTGTGCCCAGGCATGACTGGCTGGCCGAGGGCTTCCGCGAGGGTTTCCCGGTCGATTGGGCCGGCGCGCCGAATCACGGGCGGGTCAGTGGTCAGATCGAGAATTGTGGAGGGTACGCCGCCGGTACATGCGCCGCCGTCCAGGATGAGCTCGATGCGCCCATCCAGGTCGTGCAAGACGTCGCCGGCTGTGATGGGATCGGGTCCGCCGGAGAGGTTGGCGCTGGTGGTGGCCAAGGGCGCGCCGGCCGCGGCGATGACGCGCCGGGCGACGGGGTGGTCCGGCATGCGTACGGCGACGGTGTCGCTGCCGGCGGTGAGAACCAGCGGCAGCTCTTCGGTGCGGGGCACGATCAGGGTCAGGGCGCCGGGCCAGAAGCGTGCGGCGAGTTTGGTGGCGCTTTCGGGTACGCGCTGTGCGATGCGTTGGACGTCATCGGCATCGGCTATTAGCAAAGCGATGGCCTTGGTGCGCGGTCGCTCCTTGGCCTCGTAGAGCTTGGCGATGGCTTCGGGTTGGAAGCCGTGCGCTGCTACGCCGTAGACGGTGTCCGTGGGGTAGGCGACCATGCCGCCGGTCTGCAGCGTGTCCGCAGCCAGTTGGATGTTCTCGGCTGTGCCGGCCGGCGCGACCTTTGTCTCAGGCGGCATAGGTGCGTTTGGGTCGGACTCGCGTGCTGTACTATCCAATCAGCAGTTTCACCAGGATACCGAGGATCGGAACCAGGAAACTGATTGTTATTGCAAAGAAAGCCCGCGTCCACCGATTCGATCGCTCAATATTCTCTTTGATATCCTGGTGTCGGTGATCCATGAGACGTTCGAGACTCTCGAAACGTTGATCAACCGATTCGAAGCGTTCGTTGAGTGCTGCAAAGCGTGTATCGAGTATTGCAAAGCGGCGTTCGGACTCCTTGAAGCGCTCGTCGAGTGCAGCGAAGCGCTCGTCACTCCGGCGTTCGGATTCCTTGAGGCGCTCGTCGAGTGCAGCGAAGCGTTCGTCACTCCGGCGCTCGGACTCCCTGAAGCGTTGATCTATTTCAGATCGGAGTTCCACAAAGCGGCGGTCAACCTGCTGGAACTGTTGTTCCATGACGTCGCGGAAGTCCTGAATCCGGTCTGCATTGTGACGAACGGCCTCTTCCAGCCGGCGCAGTTCGGCCGCCAAGTGATCTTCCCGTGCTTCTTGATAGCGCTCGAGGTAGGCTGGCGCTTCCTCGTGGAGTTCTCTACCTTCCTGTTCTTCCTCTTCGGGCATGTGTTGGGACCTCGGCTACACCAGGGGTCAGGGGTTACTTGAGTATATCGAGGAACCTTTGGCCTGTCAACTTTGTCACGGGGACAGCAGCAAATCTCATTTTGGCGGCGGATGCTGTTCGTAGTAAGCGACGTAGCGCTAGCGGAGTCGCGTTATGACGGCACTCCGCTGGCGCTACGTGCCTGACTACGAACGGTCGCTAT
>JAANWY010000346.1 GCA_018263655.1 Anaerolineales bacterium
AGGGCAATCGGGAGCAGATGTGTGGGAGTGTGGTGGCGTGCCCGCAGGTTGTGGCGCGGTATCGCCGGCCGGCGGGGCCGGCTGATTGAGATCGTTGAGAGCTGAGGGGGGTGGACCCATGAAGGCGATAGATAGAAGAAGCTTGCTGTTTGGATTCCTGGTCTGGTTGATACCATTCATCGTGTCCGTGGCTATATTCCCGATCAGGACCTCTTCACGGGCACTGTTTGAATCAATCATGCCGGTGGTTGTCGCCATATCTGTCGTGCTGTTCTCAATCCTGTATTTGAGGCGTGTAGAGGCGGATTTGTTCAAGACAGGGGTTAAGTCAGGATATCTGGGTCAGGTGTCCCTCGTTTGGGGGCACTTGGATCGCCGATGATCCATACAGCGACATCGGGCCATTGATGATGTATCGCTGTGCGCAGAGCGGGATCGACGTTCTCATCCAGCAGGTAGCCAGTCATGCTGATGGAGTTTGTGGTTCAGCCGCTTGGCGCTTGGCCGCTTCACGCTCGGCCTTGATTCGGCGTAGCTTGAGCATTGCCGGCGTCGGATTACGTTCTTGTTCAGCGCGCATTCGCCGGCCGTGCTCGATCCATTCGGTCATGTAGTCGCGGACTGCTTCCTTGTCATGTAGATAGTAGAGAATGGTAGCGTATACCTGTTCAAGTGATAGAGATGGATAGGTGTTGGCAATCTCTTCTGGTGTCTGACTCCGATGGATGAAATCGTAAAGGATCGTCTCGATACCGATACGGGTACCTTTGATTCGAATGTCGTTGGGAGCGAGGAAGTTGAAGTAGTCTTCGAGTTTCATAGTGTTTGTCTCCTTTGGAAAATCATGGTTGATACAAGACTCATTATAACATCAGCGTAGGAAGGGCGCAAAGCTCGAAAGATTGTACGATAGGTGTCTTCTCAATATATGGGGGACATGTAGGACGATTTGGTAAATCGTCGGGTCGAAATACCATTTCGACCTACATAGCTCCGAAATATTGAGATGATACTACGATAGGGCCTGATGAGTTTACGTGATTGGTGGAGTCGAGGATAGGGGCAATGGGGCGAAATCCGGAAATCCAAAATCCAAAATCTGGCAACGGGCGCGCGCAGAATGGAAAACCCATCGGAGCCGTCATGGTGGTGGGGGGCGGCATCGCCGGCATGCAGGCATCGCTGGACCTGGCCGAAGCCGGCTACAAAGTCTACATGGCTGAGAAGAAGTCGGCCATCGGCGGCCACATGGCGCAACTGGACAAGACGTTTCCCACCAACGACTGTGCCATGTGCACCATCTCGCCCAAGCTGGTTGAGACGGGCCAGCACCTCAACATCGAAATCCTGACCGACAGCGAGGTGACCGGGCTGCGGGGGACTGCCGGCAACTTCACCGCCACCGTCACCACCCACCCGCGCTACATCGACGTCGACAAGTGCACGGGCTGCGGCGACTGTGCTGACGTCTGCCCCGTCGTCATCCCCGATCACTTCAACGAAGGGCTCTCGGAGCGGCGGGCGGCCTACAGACTCTATCCGCAGGCCATTCCCAACGCCTACGCCATCGAGAAGCGCGGCATCGCCCCCTGCCGCGACGCCTGCCCCGCCGGCCAACGCGCCCAGGGCTACATCGCCCTCATCCACGAGGGGCGCTTCGACGACGCGCTGCGCGTGATCAAAGAGGACAATCCCTTCCCCGGCATCTGCGGGCGCATCTGCAATCACCGCTGCGAGGATGCCTGCAACCGCGGCAAGGTGGACGACCCCGTCAATATCCATGCCCTCAAGCGCTTCGTGACCGATGAGGTGTACGCCGAACCGCGTGTGCCACCCGAGACGGCCGAACAGAAGTACGACGAGCGCGTGGCCATCATCGGCGCCGGCCCGTGCGGGCTCACCACTGCCCAGGATCTGTGTCAGATGGGTTATCCGGTCACCGTCTTCGAGGCGCTGCCGGTGGCCGGCGGCATGCTGCGCGTGGGCGTGCCCGAGTACCGCTTGCCGAGCTGGATCGTCGACCGCGAGGTGCAGGACATCGTCGATCAGGGCGTCGAGCTGCGCCTCAACCACCGCGTCGGCGACCTGGACGAGATCTTCGACGAGGGCTTCGAATCGGTCCTCATCGCTGTGGGCGCCCATGAAGGCATCCGATTGCCTATCCCTGGCAAAGACCTGGATGGTGTGCTGATCAATACCCAGTTCCTGCGCGACGTGCGGTTAGCGGAATTGGCAGGGGAGCAGGGGAGCGGAGGAGCAGGGGAGCAGAGGAGCACGGGAGCAGAGGAGCAAGACAGAGCTCTTGACGGTGATCAGTTGTTCACCTCGGCACCTCGGCACCTCGGCACCTCGGCTCAGGAAAAGGGGCGGCCAGACCCAGGGTCACAGATTGAAGGGAAGCGGGTGCTGGTGCTGGGCGGCGGCAACGTGGCCATCGACGTGGCGCGGACGGCGGTGCGTCTGGGTGCAGAAGAAGTGCACATGGCGTGTCTGGAGGGCCGGCACGAGATGCCCTCGCACGAGTGGGAGATCCAAGATGCGCTGGACGAGGGGATCGCCATCTACAACGATCGCACCTTCCTACGCGTCGTGGACGACGGCACGGGGTATGCCGCCGGTGTGGAGTGCCAAGACGTAGCCCACTTCGAGTTCGACGATCAGGGCCGGCTCTCATTGGACGCCGTGGAGGGGTCGGAGCACGTGCTGCCGGCCGACGTTGTCATCTTCTCCGTGGGGCAGCGCGCGGGTCTGGCCTTCATCCCTGACGATGCCGGCGTCGGGCTGACGAGCGGCCGAACCATCGCCGTGAATCCTAATACCTTCGCCGCCACCCGCCCGGGTGTGTTCGCGGCCGGCGACAGCGTCAGCGGCACCGCCTTCGTCATCGAAGCTGTGGCCAGCGGGCACCAGTCGGCCGAGTCCATCCATCGCTATTTGCGCGGCGAAGAGCTAGAGCCCAAGCCAAAACCCGACCTCCCGGTGGTGGATTTGACCCAGCGGGAACTGGACGAGCGGAAACTGCACGGCAAGCTCAAGGTCACGCCGCGCGTGCACATGCCTGAACTGCCGCCCGAACAACGCATCGAGACGTTTGCTGAGATCGAAACGGGCTACACGTCCGAGTTGGCCCAGGCTGAAGCGGCTCGCTGTCTGGCCTGCGGCATCTGCTCCGAGTGCCTGAGCTGCTACTATCAATGCGGCGTCGACGCCATTGATCACGACATGCTGGAGAAGCAGCAGGAGATCGACGTCGGAGCCGTCATCCTGGCGCCCGGCTACCAGGCCTACCGATCGGAACTCTCGCAGGAGTACGGCTGGGGCCGCTATCCCAACGTTGTCAGCTCGCTGCAGTTTGAGCGGCTCCTGAGCGCCTCCGGCCCGACGGTGGGGCACGTGAAGCGCCCGTCCGACGATCAGACGCCGAAGAAGATCGCTTTCTTGCAGTGTGTTGGCTCGCGCGATCAGTCGCACGACTACTGTTCGGCGGTGTGCTGCATGTACGCGGCCAAAGAGGCCATCATGGCCGTCGAGCACGAGCCGGACACCGAAGTCCACGTCTTCATGATGGACATGCGCGCCTTCAGCAAGGGCTACGAGGAGTACTATCGCCGCGCGCAGAATGTATACGGCATCAACTACACGCGCTGCCGCATCTCGGCGCTGAAGGAAAATCCCGAGAACCACAACCTCCTCGTCCGCTACGTCCCCGAGCACACCGATCATGCTGAAGAGCGAAGCGACGAAGGATCTCCAATCTCTAATCTCCAATCTCCAATCGTCGAAGAGGAGTTTGACATGGTCGTCCTCTCCGTCGGCATGGAGATCTCGGAGAGCGTGCAGGGACTGGGGCACGAGCTGGGGATCGAGTTGGACGAATACGGCTTCTGCCACACGGTTCAGTTCCAGCCGCTGCAGACCAGCAAGCCCGGCATCTACGCCGTCGGCCCGTTCCGTGAGCCAAAGGACATTCCGGAGTCGGTGGTGGAGGCGAGTGGGGCGGCAGCCGCAGCAGGCGAATTGTTGGCCGGCGCCCGAGGCACCCTCACCCGCCAGGCCGAGTATCCGCCGGAGCGCGACGTAGCGCAGGAGGAGCCGCGCATCGCCGTCTTCGTCTGCCACTGCGGCTCGAACATCGGCGGCTTCTTAGACGTGCCCAATGTAGCCGAATACGCTCGAACGCTGCCTAACGTAGTCCACGCGGAAGACAGCCTGTACACGTGCTCCCAGGACACCATCGCTCACATCACAGAGACGGTCAAGGAGCTAGGGGCGAACCGCGCGGTGGTGGCCTCGTGCACGCCGCTGACCCACGAGCCACTGTTCCAGGACAGCATTCGGGCCGCCGGCCTGAATCCATACCTGTTCGAGATGGCCAACATCCGCAACCAGTGCTCGTGGGTGCACTCGCACGATTGGGATACGGCGACGCGTAAGGCGAAGGATCTGGTGCGCATGGCCGTCGTGCGCGCAGCACGGTTGCAGCCGCTGCACACGCGGCCGGTGCCGACCGAGAAAACGGCCCTCGTCGTCGGTGGGGGCGTGGCCGGCATGACGGCGGCGTTGTCCCTCGCGGGGCAGGACTTCCCCGTGCATCTCGTCGAACGGAGCGACGCGCTGGGCGGCAACCTGCGCAACTTGCACTATACACTGAGCGATCTAGGCCTGAGTCATAGCGTACGCCAGAATGGTCGATCAATTCAAATTCACAATTCACAATTCACAATTCACAATTCAGCAGTATTCCCCAGGATGGAGGCCCAAAGACGTACGACCCGCAGGCATACCTGGCTGACTTGGTCGATCGGGTGGAGGCCAATCCGCTCATCACAGTGCATCGAGAGACGGAGTTGGTGAAAACCGGCGGCTTCGTCGGCAACTTCACTTCAGTCTTGGCGCGCGGTGTGAACGGCGAGGCGCATCGATTTGAGGTGGAGCACGGGGCCACCATCGTCGCCACCGGCGGTCAGGAGTATCGCGGCCCGGAGTATGGCTACGGTACCGATCCGCGGATCGTTACGCAACAAGAATTCGAAGCGCTTCTGGTAGAGGAGCAGAGGAGCAGAGGA
>JAANWY010000347.1 GCA_018263655.1 Anaerolineales bacterium
GTTGGCCGGTATCGTATGACACGTTTCCTCCAATGACTGTTTACTGTTCACTGATGACTTAGATGACTTATACGTAATACAGCTCGAGCTGACGGGTGATCAACAGCCCCACGGACGGAAAGAAACACGGACAAAAAACAGAAAATTAAACATCCGTTACTTCGGTTACACTCAGCACAGGATTTCCTTCTATCAGTGAGAGAATATTTGCCATCCACTCGAGCTGACGGGAGATCAACAGCCCCACGGACGGAAAGAAACACGGACAAAAAACAGAAAAAGATAAACATCCGTTACTTCGGTTGCACTCAGCACAGGGTTTCCTTCTATCAGTGAGAGAATATTTGCCATCCACTCGCTACGTACAATAAACTTTGCTGATGGCTTGTTACGTATAAGTTCACTGTTCACTGTTCACTGACAACTGGCAACTGGCAACTGACAACTGATCACTCCACTTTGTAGGGGTCTAGCGCGTCTCGCAGGCCATCGCCGATGTAGTTGATGCAAATGACGGTGATGAAGATCATGAGACCGGGGAAGAAGGCCATCCACAGGTGCCCCTTGAGCATCTCGTCTTGAGCGTTGCGCAGCATGTTGCCCCACGTCGGGGTGGGAGGCTGCACGCCGAAGCCCAGGAAGCTCAAGCCGCTCTCGGTGATGATCGATGAGGCCACGCGCAGGGTGCCGGCCACGATGATGGGGCTGATGGCATTGGGCAGGATGTGGCGGAACATGATGCGCAGATTGCTGGCCCCTGAAGCCCGCGCTGCCTCGACGAACTCTTTTTCTTTGAAGGACAGGAAAGAACCGCGCACCAGCCGGGCGACCGGCATCCAACTCAGCAAGCCGATCACCAGGACAATGGCCGGCACGCCGCCGGCCGCCTGGAGGAGGGGGCTGTTCACGCTGCGGAAGAGAAGCGTCATGATGATGAGTACGAACAGACTGGGTAGCGAGAGCATCAAATCGACAAACCGCATGAGCAGATTGTCGATGCGCCCGCCGTAGAAGCCGGCGACGGCTCCTACAAGTGTTCCGACGATGACGCCCAGTGACATCGCTAACACCCCGATAGACAACGAGATACGGCCGGCGTAGAGGATGCGCGTCAAAACATCGCGTCCCAGATCGTCGGTCCCCAGCGGGAACGCGATTGAGGGGGCTTCGTAGCGGGTGCTAAAACTCGAGTGATACGGGTCGTGATCCGTAATGAGCGGCGCGAAGACCGATGCCAGGGCGAGTGTGACAACCACTGTGAATCCAACCAGGGCCATATGGTGTCGCTTGAAGCGCCGCCAGATCATGCGACGCATCGTGATGCTTTCGTACTCTTGTTGATTGGCACGTGGAACATGCGGTTGAATTTGTGTCGCGTGGGGCGTTGATTGGAAACGCCATTTGCGAGGTCGCCCTTTTTATACTAGAAAACACCATGTTTGTCAAACTCGGGTAACTACCCCCCCCGCTGTGGCCGGTCTCCTGACCGAGCCAGGGGGCGAGACCGGCCAGAGCCAGTGTGGCCAAAAACTGTTGGAACCCGTTCGTAGTAAGCTACGTAGTGTCAGCGGAGTAGCGTTTTACGGCACTCCGCCCTGCGGGCTCCGTGCCTGACTACGAGCTTTTCCACCGAGCTGGTGCTGAAGCGCGGCATCCCGACGCTGGCCCACCCTGGCTCTCGGCCATCGTGCTCGTGCTTTTCAGTGCCGGCATATTGGTGCTGACGACTCTCGCCTATCACCGGCGCGTGGTGTGTGTCACATGATGGAGTGTTGTTCCCGTCGACGTCGAAGTCGTCAAAATCCTCGAAGTCTTCGTCGAAGAGCTCCGCGTCGTCGAAGTCGCCGAGTTGCGAGAATATCATCCACTCGCTGAACGCGGCTTCGGCGACCTCGCGAATATCATCGTCCGGAGTCCATTGCAGATCGTCTAGTACACTGCGGCGGAAATCCTTCGGTAGTTATTTGCTCCAAGGGGATCGTCAGATCCCCGTCTGGCGCGCCGTTTCTTGCCGTTTCATAGCTGGTTTTCGTTGCGCAAGGCCGGGATCTGACGATCCCTGGCGAGCGTAAACTGCCGAAGGATTTTCGCCGTGGTGTACTAGGAGCATGAAGCTCTCTTGAAGACCAAGCTGCCCCAGCGACCAGATGGCGGCGATGCGGGGGTCTTTGCCCTCGGCGCCGGCGGCAATGCGCATCAACTGGCGATTGGCCCGTTCCGAAGTGCCGGTCACCTATTTTCTCACCCCCGCTGGACAACTTCTGTCCTGCATGACGCGTGCTCATGACGCGTGCTCATGACGCGTGCTAAGGACTACAAAGTTCGAAGCTGACGTCGTCTAGGTGGAAGTCGGTCAGGCCACTTTCATTCGCCGTTGCTCGAAAGTGGAGTTGCACCGACGTGCTCGCATTGACGCCGCTGAACCGGAGGTGGCTGGCTTCGCGGACCCAGGTGTTTTGCGGGCTCGACGTGTTGCTGATCGTGCCTAGGTCTGTTAGGACATCACCGTCGGCGAGGGTCAGCGTGGCGTCCAGAGTATCGACGGCGGCAGTCGTCAGCTCCTCAGTCTCCATCAACCACCAAAATGCAGCCTCGGCGATGCGCGTGCCGGCCGGAACCGCCTCTGGACCCGGCCGTCGCCGCCTGGTCCGACGAGCTCCTGCGGCAAGCGGGCCGGCGCTAAGGTGAATGGTCCGTTCAAATGCCGAGGACCGAAATTCGTGGCTGAACCTTGAAGAGTGTCTTCTCAATATATGGGGGACATGTAGGACGATTTGGTAAATCGTCGGGTCGAAATACCATTTCGACCTACATAGCCCCGAAATATTGAGATGATACCCTGAAGGTAACCGTTCAGGTGACCGGCACTTCCAGCCCAGTTTTCAACGATAGGTGGCTGTGCTGACCCTCGTGTGCCCGTTCTCGGGCCGATTTCGCAAGTGCCGGTCACCTTATGCGTCTGTTTTCAAGACCACCTGAACGCTTACCCCTAAAGAGCCCCTCACTGTTTACGGACAACTATTTACAATAGTTTATACGAATAACCGTTTACCAATTACCTTGACAATGTCGTTGAGATAAGCCAGGTGACCGGCACTTACTTGGGGGTCTAGTCACGAATTTTGACCAACTGTACAAGTGCCGGTCACCTTCACGTTCCTAACTTAATGACATTGACTGATTACTGGCTACTGCCACTCTCCACCGGGTAGCCGGCTGCTTGCCAAGCTCCGAACCCACCAAGTAGGGCACTCACATTCTCATAGCCGGCGTTCATCATGATTTGCGCCGCACGGGCGCTCGTTTCTTCCGCCGGTCAGGTGCAGTACGTGATGATCTCCCTGTCGCGGGGGAGGTCCGGGTTCTGGGTGCTTAGGTCAGATAGCGGAAGGGAGGTGGCGCCCGGAATGTGGCTACGCGCATACGCTTCCGCCGAACGCGAGTCCACAATCAGAACCGTCCCAGCGTCAGATTTAGCTTTGACCTCTTCTAGTGACATGCGGGGGACGCCTGGATGGGGGATATCTGCCTGGTTGGACGCGCCAGTTGAGCTAGCCGGCGCAGGCGATGACCGGTTGGCAGCAAGCAGAAATCCGAGCAATCCAACTAGAATCAGGGCTGCGCCACCCAGCGTCCACTTGTTGAGCCAGGTGCTCCAGGCGGGACGCCGGCTCTCTTGATGCTTGCGTGTTTTGGGTGATCTTCTGCTCATCAACTACCTCCGTATCATACTCTCTCCAACCAGTGAGGATTCCAATTGTAAATAAGATAGTCTGGAAAGTCAAGTGCAACTCTCGATCGTGTGCATCCCACGTTTGTAGAGCCGGTGGCCGACGCTCTCAGCCCGCAACAAGTTGCGGCGTCCGGACGCTCGAACTTGCGACGTCCTGAGCTTGTCGAAGGGTTCGAGATGGTGACTCATACTGGTACGGGAGTTCAGATGATGATTGCGTCATTGACAAATGTGGGATGCAGCCTCTTGATCAGGGTGCACCAATAACTGTCACGGAAAGGTGACGGGCGCTTTGAGTGTTGCCTATGCGGGCCGAAATCCTCGGAAAAAGTGCCGGCCACCTGACACTCGTTAGTGTGCCCTCTCGATCAGGACTGCGGTAATTGCACTATTCACCAGATTCGATTATAGTTGTGTGGTGACTACTCAGGCACTTCGTGCCTACACGAGAAGAGACCGGAAAGAGGGGTCGGTGGGGGGCGGCCGCCCCCCACCGACCCCTTTTTCCGCATTTCTCAACTACGAGGGCGGTAGCCGGGCAATAACCTGAGCAGTTACGTTGTGTGCGTCTTACAGGAGCAGTACAGGTGCTAAGAGATAGGAGCGAGCAAGGAAAATGTCTACGAAACTACGTGCCGGCATTGTGGGCGCCGGCTTCATTGGCGAACTCGGGCATCTGCCGGGCTATCAGGATCACCCTCGGACGGAGGTCGTGGCAATCTGCGACACAAACGAAGATCGAGCCCGCGCCTTTGCTAACAAGCACAGCATTCTCCGGATCTTCACCGATTATGGGGAGATGCTGTCGTCTGCCGAACTCGACATCGTCAGCGTTTGCGTGCCCAATGCGCTGCATGCACCCGTGGCTATGGCTGCGTTGGACGCGGGCGTGCACGTCATGTGCGAGAAACCGATGGCCATCCGCGTTGAGGAAGCGCAGGCGATGGCCGCGGCCGCTGAGCGGGCCGGCTGTAAGTTAACGCTTGCCTTTCACAATCGGTTCCGGCCTTCGAGTCAAGCCCTGAAGCGATTGGCTGACGAGGGCATGCTGGGTGAGGTTTACTATGCCACAGTCAGCCTGCTGCGCCGCAGTGGCATTCCGGGCTACGGCAGTTGGTTTACGAACAAGGACCTGGCCGGCGGCGGTGCTTTGATCGATGCCGGCGTGCATGGCTTGGATCTGGCCCTGTGGATCATGGGCCACCCACGCCCGGTGTCTGTGGTGGGTGTAACGTTCAGCGAGTTTGGCCCGCGTCGCAAAGGGCTTGGTGGCTGGGGCGCCGACATCTACGCGGGCGAGCAGCGCTTCGACGTCGAAGACTTGGCGTCGGCTATGATCCGATTCGAGAATGGGGCTGTTATCACCCTCGAAGCCAGTTGGGCCGGCTACGCTGCCGGCAGCGGACGTCTGCAGTTCTTCGGTCGAGAAGGGGGCGCCGAGGTTGACATGGCGCATCGCGACGTAGAGCGTGAACTACGTCTGTTTACCGATTGGCACGCCCAGCCGGTCGAGTCTATTCCCGATCTTCCGCATGTCGATAATCCGTTCCTGTGGAGTCATGCCGAGAAGATCAAGGATTTTGTCACCAGTATCATCGAAGATCGAGAGCCATTGGTCACCCCTCAGCAGGGGGTGTTGGTGACCGAGATCGTTCAAGCTATCTACGAATCAGCGGAGACTGGACAGGAAGTACGCTTCGATCGCTGATCGGTCAGTTTGTAGTATCCGTTCAGAGGGGGCCCTTGCGAACGCTTGCGATTTGCGTAGACGTGTTGATTAGAGCATCCCGCCGAGGTTCCACGGGTTGAACTCCGCTTCACCCACACCCTGCGCTTCGCTTCTCGATGGCTGGCCCGACGCCACTTCGACGAGCAGATCGAATAACTCGCTTGCCACGTCTTCCATCGGCACGCCGTCTAAGATCGTGCCGGCATCCAGGTCCATATCGCCCATCATGCGCTTGTAGATAGCGGAATTGGTGCTAATCTTGATGCTGGGGGCCGGCTTGAACCCAAAAACGGACCCGCGTCCGGTCGTGAATAGCACGAGGTTGCAGCCGCCGGCAACCTGACCCGTCACCGAGACGGGATCATAGCCTGGTGAGTCCATGAAGGTGAAGCCGCGCGCAGTCACCGGCTCTGCGTACTCGTAGACAGCGGTGAGCGGTGTGCGGCCGGCTTTGGCCACCGCGCCGAGCGATTTCTCGTAGATCGTCGTCAGGCCGCCGGCTTTGTTGCCTGGCGAAGGGTTGTTGTCAATTTCGATGCCGAGCCTTTGTGTGTGCTCTTCCCACCAGCGAACCTTCTGCACGAGTTTCTCCCCGACTTCTCGGCTGATGGCGCGGCGGGTCAACAAGTGTTCGGCGCCGTAGATTTCGGTTGTCTCTCCAAGCACCACGGCCCCACCGTTTTGCACGATTTCGTCAGCCACGAGGCCCACGGTGGGGTTCGCCGTCACGCCAGACCAGCCATCGCTGCCGCCGCACTGCAGCGCTAACATGAGGTCAGACACGGGTTGCGGTGTGCGTTGGGCAGCGTTCACGTCAGGCAGCAGCTCCTCGACGGCGCCGATGCCGGCTTGCACCGTCTTGCGGATGCCGCCCAGTTCCTGGATGACCAGACAGGGCGGCTCGTGAGATGGGTCACCGTTCGGGCGAGCACGCAGTTCGTAGCTCGAGACCAGATCGGAGACCTGGTTCACCTCGCAGCCCAGGCCGACGAGGATGTAGGCCCCAATGTTGGGGTGGCGCGCCATGCCGGCCAGGGTGCGTTGGAGTACCACGTAGTCCTGGCTGCCGATGCGATTGGTACAGCCGGCTGGGTGGGCCAGGGCGATGACGCCATCGATGTTGGGGTAGTCGGCCAGTCTATCTGAGGTGAAGTGGTGGGCAATCTGTCGGGTGGTGTGAGCCGAACAGTTGACGGTGGAGATTACGGCGATGTAGTTCCGTGTACCCACTCGCTCATCGTCTCGCTTGTAGCCCAGGAACGTACGACGCTCACTGGCCGGCAGGTGTGACGCGCGCTCTGCGTCCACGCCGAAGTCGTATTCGCGCACAAAGTCTTGCGCGTCCAGATTGTGGGTGTGGACATGTTCGCCTGGCCGAATGCTCTCAGCGGCGAACCCAATGACTTGGCCATAGCGGCGCACCGGTTTGCCGGGCGCGACGTGCCTCAGGGCCACTTTGTGCCCGGTAGGGATCAAGCGGCGTATTGGTATTTGGGTGCTACCGTCTTCTTCGGAATCGAGAGCCAGGGTCGTAGCCGGGCTCAAGTTGGTTTTGGCGATGGCGACATTGTCCTCTAGGTGAAGGCGAATGGCTACGGCGTCGAGTGGCACAACGCCGGATGGTGGGTCGATGGACACTGAACTCAACAGGCGCTCCTTTCTGGGGCGATGGAACCCTTGCGAAGGTTGAGAGTAGCCTTGGCAGGGGCTGGTTTTCGACTGGCAAGGGACCTTTCAACCCGAATGCGATTGGCAAACCTTCGCAAGGGTCCCGACTATCTGAACGGTCACTTCTGGACAAGCCTAATCCGAGATGAGTTGGCTGGTGTAGTTCTCCATCTGCTCGCGCGTCATCATGCCCCGATGTTGAAAGCGGATGATGCCGTCTGAGTCGATGAAGTAACTGGTCGGCAGCGCGACGACCCGGTACACGTTGAAGGTCTCGCCCGTGGGGTCGATGACGGACTGGAACGAGAGGTTCATCTTGTCGAAGAAGTCCTGAACGGCCGCCGGCGACTCTTGTTGATCCACAGCGACGATTGTAAAACCTTGATCTTTGTACTTCTGGTACAGATCTTCCATGTCGGGCATCTCCGTCTTGCAGGGTGGACACCAGGTGGCCCAGAAGTTCAGCAGCACTGTCTGGCCGCGCAGATCGCTGAGCCGGAGTGTCTCTCCGTCCGGCGTGGACAGCGTGAAGTCCGGCGCCGGCTCCCCAACTTTGGCTGTCTGCTGCGTGCCGCCGCTGCCGAGTCGGATTTCGACGTCAGCCTGCGCCTGCAGGTTGTTCGACCAAGTGCGAACCACAGCATCTTCAGTTCCGGCCGGCGCACTCCGCAATACGACGTTGCTGACGTATTGGCTGATGGCTATCTGCCGGCGAATCCACGCTTGGAGCACACTGCGATCCAGCCCCGCTTGCGCTAACGCAGACTCGGCCTGGGCGTCGGTGAAGCCGGCTTGGGCTTCCAGCTCAGCGATCTGGTTCTCGACGGCCGTCGTCGAGATGTTGATGCCGGCGCTCTGAGCTGCCTGATATTTCAGACGGCCTGCAATCATTTGGTTCAGGATGTCGAAATCGGACGGGGATGGCACGGTTTGACCTTGGGTCAGACTGCTCATCGTGACGAACAGAGCCTTTTCCTTCGCCAGTCCCTGCTGGGTGATTTCCTCGCCATTCACAACGGCTACGACATCGCTGCCAAAGATGCGATCGCGGAACAGGAAGCCGGCACCGGCAACGATCAGGACGACGACGAGGCCGGCCAAGACCCCCAGAAGCAAGCCGTCGTTCCCGGATGATTCTGCCTGCTTCCGTGAGCGGTCCGGGCCATCGTCATCAGTGTCCGCTATCTCAATTTTGATCCATTTTGGCATAAGGTTGACTTTCCTTCAGAAGTGTGGTAGCGTGCTTGTTTCAGGATGGTCGCAATTTTCTGCATGGACGATTTCATCGTCATCAATTCGTAACTACTCAGGCACTTCGTGTCTACACAAGAAGAGGCCTCAACTTCGAGGACGGTAGCGTGAGCAGCTTGACAATGTCACATTACCGCCCCACGTTGGGCGAAGGTCTCCTGGCCGAGCGGCGTCCTGAGCCTGACGAAGGGCCCATTTCGCCTCGGTCAGGAGACCTTCGGCGATCAAAGAGCCACTGTTATGTTAATGTGACATTGTCAAAGTAGTTACATCAATTTTAGCATTAGTGTGGAGATGTAGCAATGAGGCTGATTCCAAAAGAAGAATATCTATCTGCCGATCAAAGGGTCAAGAGCGCACAACATCGTTTCACAGGGCAGGTGACGGTGCAGCGGATCATTGGTGGTGAGACTGATGCGCGCGTGCGGGCGTCGTCGGTGATGTTCGAGCCGGCCGCCCGCACGTACTGGCACGTTCACGCCGGCGAGCAGGTGCTCCACGTGACGGACGGCCGTGGCTGGGTGCAGAAGTGGGGCGAGGACGCCATCTCCATCGAGCCCGGTGACGTGGTTCTGTTCGAGCCGGGTGAGAAGCACTGGCACGGCGCCGCCGAGGACGAATCGATGACGCACATCGCCATCACGACGGCCGGCGAGAGAGGCGAGTTGGCCATTGACTGGCAGGAAGAAGTCTCCGAATTACAGTATCCGCACGATCGATAGCAGCAGTCCGCCCAAAGCTCCGCAAGCGGCACTCCACCCGTCGACACACTCAGGACGCTGCTCTGGGCTACGAATTTCGCCGCTCTTCGAGCTCAAGCCGTTGAACTCCCATCAGCCAGGCCAGAAGCGCCTCGAAGTCGGCGATGGCGTCTTCGAGGCGCCCGAGCTCAGCATAGACGACGCCCCGTCTGTCGCGGTTCAAGCCGGCTGGATCGAGCGCCACCGCCCGGTCTAAGTTCTGTGGCTCCTTCTTCTGGTAAACGTACCTCTGGTAGACGCACCTCTGGTAGACGTACCTCTGGTAGACGTACCCCAGGTGGAAATACAGCCGCGCCTGAGCGTCGGGTGCTTTGGGGGGCGGATCCATCCCGGGTCAACAGCATCCGGGCCGGCTCGAACTGATCAGCGTACGCATACAGCTGGCCCAAGGTCAGCAGCGCCAAATAGCGCACCTCGGCCGACGATCCTGAAGCCCTCTTCGACATGCAACGCGATCGCCAAGTCTAGACCTCTTACTTCGTCATAACAGATCGTACGTTCGCCCGATCACCGATAGTGTGCTACAATATGCCCCGGCTGGAGTAGCGGTAACCGTTCAGGTAGTGGGGACCCTTGCGAAGGTTTGCCAGTTACATTCGGGTTGGAAGGTCCCCCGCCAGTCGAAAAGCCGGTCTCTTGCCAAGGCTGCTCCCAACCTTCGCAAGGGTGGCTGAACGCTTACGAGTAGCGTACTGCCTGATCCGGAAAGGAGTCAGTTAGATGACGATACCAGACGTGGTCGCCGAGGCGCCGGTTGAGGAAGCTCAGCGTTTAAGGATGACGTACGAAGGATTCCTCGCCTGGCCTGACGAAGACGTACACGCCTGCTCGGCTTCTGGCTGCGCCTCAGTTGGCTGTGGACTGAAAGGCTACCGGACCCTCCATTGACATTCGCGGAGATTGCCGGCTTCCCAGCCGAGACGGTGGCGATGCTGCGGGAGATAGCGGCCCGTGGTCCGTATCCGACAACGTCAGAAGATTGACGTGCGATCCCGATGAATAAGATCATGGCCCCTCTCCGAGAAATCATCAAGCCTTACGCGCCGGCCCTCGAAGCCGAGATGCGGGCTCTGGTCGAGGAGCCGCCCAATCCTCGACTGGCGCGCTTCTACGACATGTTGGCCTATCACATGGGCTGGCGCGACGCGAATCTACGTCCAGCGGATCAACGCACCGGCAAATGGATCCGGCCGGCGATGTGTCTGCTGGCCTGCGAGGCCGCCGGCGGCGACTGGAAGCGTGCCGTGCCGGCCGCCGCCGCTATCGAACTGACCCACAATTTCACCCTGATCCACGACGATATCCAAGACGGCGACGCTGAGCGCCGGGGCCGGCCCACCGTCTGGAAACTGTGGGGCGTGCCACAGGGCATCAACGCCGGCGATGCCCTCTTTGTCCTAGCCCACACTGCGCTCGATGATCTTCACCAACACGGCTATGACGCGGCCACCATCCGCCACGTTTACCGATCCTACGACCAAGCGTGCCTGCGATTGGTGGAAGGCCAGTACCTGGACATCAGCTTCGAGGATCGGTTGGATGTGGGTGTGGACGAGTATCTGATGATGATTGCTGGGAAGACGGCAGCGCTGCTGTCCACTAGCCTGGAAATCGGCGCGCGTCTCGCGACCGGTGACGGGAGGATTGTACATGCGTACCGCGAGTTTGGCGAGGAACTCGGTCTCACTTTCCAGATCGTCGATGACGTCTTGGGCATCTGGGGGGATGAGGCGGTGACGGGCAAGCCGGCCGGCAACGACCTGCGCCGCAAGAAAAAATCGCTGCCCGTCGTCTACACGCTGCAACAAGAAACCGGCGACGCTGGACCCCTTCACACGCTGTATCAAAAAGAAACGCTCACCGAAAAAGACGTCGACGCGGCCCTCGACATTCTGGAGCGGGCCGGCGCCCGCGAATACGCCCGTGACCTGGCCAGAAAACACCGTCAGCGCGCCATGAGAGTGCTCGCAAAAACCGCGGTGCTCGCAGAAACCGCGGTGCTCGCAAAAACCGCGGTGCTCGCAGAAACCGCCATTGAGAACCCCGCCCAGAGCCGGCTGCGCGGCCTGGCTACGTTCCTGATCGAGCGCGAATTCTAATAGTAGCACCCCACTAATTTGTGTAGTCCCGATAATGATAAAAGCACTGTCCAGGGCGATCGCATCAAAAAAGGCACCATCACTTGTCATTCTGAACGGAGCGGCGTTCATTGCCCGGTGCCGGCCATATTCGGCATGACGCTCAGTCTAAGAGGCCGTACATATGACATACGAGCGGAGTGAAGAATCCCTGTTACCCGTGTCTTCTCAATATATGGGGGGACATGTAGGACGATTTGGTAAATCGTCGGGTCGAAATACCATTTCGACCTACATAGCCCCGAAATATTGTGATGATACCTGTTACCCGTGTCTTCTCAATATATGGGGGG